>NZ_CP126261.1 GCF_003234365.2 Curtobacterium sp. MCJR17_020
CATGGTTCTGCTCGTCGACGAAAACCCCGAAGGCGCGTTCGACCACATCCTCGATCGAGGCAAAGTGATACGTCACGGAGCCGAGTGGGACGTCGGCGCGCTGGGCAATCGCTCGGTGCGTCGCGCCGGCGACTCCAGCGACGGCAATGCACTCCACGGCCGCCGTCAGGATCCTCCGAGCGCGGTCCGGATCGGATCTGCGCTGCCGACGCTCTGGCTGCTCGCTGCGCTGGGACCGACTGGTGCCATCGTGAGCCATAAGAACAACTGTACACAAGTACTCTCGTCGCTGGTGTCCACGATCAATCCCTTCATGACCACATCGCGCGCGGCTACTCGGCATCCCTGTTCACGACGCCGCATGAAGTCCGCTCACTCGAAGTCGGACGCGCTGCTTCCGGAGCGAAACAAGCGATCGCCGAACGGGACAGGCATCCCGCGAGGTGTTCGGCTATCGCACGCCAGCACCCATGACGCTGATTGCCAGCGATCAGGTCGCTCATCATGGCCGGTCACCGCCACAAAGTCGTACGCGCAGGGCGTGGATGCTCGACTCAGCTCCGGGTGCACGGACCACCCTGGCTATGGGCTTGTGCGCTGGACGGCCCGAGAACTGACGCTGCCGGACGGCAGTGTGTTCGCAACCGTCCTTGACACCGCGACGGACAGTGAGGGCATACCCCTCAGCGAAGCAGGCCGCAGCGAACTCATCTTCTGGGAGAGCATGACCGCGTAGCGATCCCCCCAGGGACCCTCACTGCTCCCGCGGAAAGGGCGACACCGCGGGCTCGCCGACAGCTCCCCCAAGCCCTCTGCCACGCGCTGCGTCTCACAAACCGTCATGACCACGCAACGAGCCACCAGCCAGGCCGAGACAACATTCCGAGACAAGCGGCACCCGCTTGGATGCTGATGTCACCGACATGGCAATGTGTCTCACGGCTGCATCTCGGAAAACTATAGTTTCCCGAGACGGATAAGGTGTTGCGTTTGTCGCACCTTCACGGGGCCATGTTGCGGGGCAGGCATACGGAACGCCCAGGTGAGACAGCAGCAGGCATCGCAGCAGATCCAAGCGGCAGTTGCCGTATAGCGGTGGACGACGGCATCCTGCAACAACGCACCGCCGACTACGCCGCACTTGCCAGGACGAACCTGCAACGCGCGCTCGACAGCCGGGTGATCATCGAACAGGCGAAGGGGTACCTCCGCGCACACGCACCGGGACGACATGGACACCGCGTTCGGGCTCCTGTGAGCCGCCGTGCGCGATCCTTGACCGTGGCATCGGGCGCCGCGGCTTACCGTCGTCCACCATCAGGAGCCGTCATCCGGACGGTCGCTCCACACCACCGGGGAGCCGTTCATGAAGTACATCAACTACGCGGGTGCGCTCCGAGTGATTACCGGGGACGCGATCGCCGCGGCGGTCATCCGCTACGCTGCCGCACTGCACCAGAGCCGGTTAAGCGATGTCGTCACGGTGCCCACCGCTGACCAGTACGGTGCAGCGGCAAGTGTCGACGTGCTGCTCGCGCCGGCGATTGCAGTGGCGATCGAACCGGCACCGGACGATGAACTCGAACCGGAAGATGCCGCCCTGCTGCTGGAGTTGGACCGGCGCACCCTAGCAGTGCTGTCGTTTGATGCACGCGAATTCCCCGCCGCCTCGGACCACTGACCCAGCTCAGCGCCGGAAGCAGTCTTCGGTGATCGCAGAAGAACGGGCCGGGAGAGCGCCGCTCGATCCCGGCCCGTCCGGGCAGCGGTGGTGAGGCGCTGACCTCCCGGGGTTAGCGGACCGCTTCTGCGGACCGTTCGCGGAGGAGGAACACATGGGACTCGACGACAAGATCAAGAACGCCGGGCAGGACCTCGCCGGAAAGGCGAAGGAGACCGTCGGTGAGCACAAGGGTGACGACAGCCTCCAGGCCGACGGCCAGAAGGACCAGGCCTCAGCGTCGGCGAAGAAGGCTGGCGAAGACGTCAAGGACGCCTTCAAGTAAGCAGCGTCGAACAGGCTGGTGGCCCGCCACAGGAGGCGGGCCACCAGCATGCGAAAGCACGATCACCTCTCAGCGGACCGGTCGGTGAACGTCGGCGTGCGCTGCCCGGCGCCTGCTACGGGAGAGGGTGATGCGAGGAAATTCCCCGAACCGGTCGTTGTAGGCCTCGGAGAACCGGCCGCCGTGCCGGAACCCCCACTCGCGTGCGACCCCACTCACGGTGACTCCGTCAGCCGGGTCAAGCAGCGCCTCCCGAACCCGCTCCAAGCGTTGCGCCCGCAGAAACGCGGTCGGCGTCTGGTTCAACTCTCGCCGAAACACTTCCTGCAGCGTCCGCACGCTGATCCGCACCGCTGCAGCAATGTCACCGGTCGTGATGTCCTCACGCAGCCGTGTACGGATCCACGCTTCCGCTGCCGCGACATGCGCCGACAACCCCGCCTCGGTTTCCACGACGTGCAGCGCCTGCAGAAGCGCATCCGCGGCCGTGTTCGCGATGTCAATGCGGGCAAGCGCATCAGTGTCCGCAGACGCAATCTCCGCGCCGAGCTCGGGAACAAGCGACATCAGGGAGAGCCGATCGGTGTCCGTTGCCGGCTGCGAGAACACCGCGCCGATACCGATGACGACACCGCGCTGCGCAGCGCGATTTCGGACGAAGTTGCTGGAGATCTGCAGCAACGTGACCCGGGTAGCGGACACGTCGTAGGCGTACCGGTGCCCACCGCTCAGCAAAACCGGTGCGTTTGGGAGGCCGATGACCGTTGCCCCGTCCTCGGGGGTGAACGCCGCTTCGCGGTCACCGACGATGACGAGCAGATGGTGCGTGTGCTGCTCGAGCGTGCCACGGCGGCGGCCTTCACACAGCACCCTGGTGATCGAGACAGTGTCATCGCCGGCGCGCCGCAACTCGACACGGTTCGTGACGTCACCGCCTGGGGATCGCCCGAAGAGTTCGGCCAGGCGGCTCTCAAAATCACCAAGATTGCCCGACATCGCGTCCCGTCGGAAGTCGTGCATCATGCTCTTCAGTCTGCCCGCGGGAACGACGAGCCGTCTAAAGGGCACCGGGCGGCGTCGTAGCGTGAAGGCGTCTGGGACTGCTCGCAGCGCTCAACGCTGCGGGTCTGGCGTAGGCCGATGCAGAAAGGGCAGGCTGCGAGGCATCGCTGGCGGCACGCAGTTCGTCATCTCGTGCCCTCCTCGTGCACACTTCGCCCGGTGCCCGGTGCCCGCATGCCCGCATGCCCGGGCGGGGCGGATGCGGTGGCTTGCTGCGTGGGACAGAGTGGGCTCATGGACGCAGCAGACCCCATGATGGGCACGGGACGGATCGGGGTTGTCGGTGTCGGGCGGATGGGCGCGCCGATCGCTCGGGCGTTGCGGCGATCGTTCGCGATCGCGGTCCACGACACCGATCCCGGTCGGATGCGTGCCATCGAGGGCGACGGGATCGAGCGGTGTGACTCGGTTGAGGACCTCGCGGGGTCGTGCGGAGTCCTCGTCACGGTACTCCCGGGCCCTCGGGATCTCGATGTCGTCGCCCGTTCTGCCCTGCCGTTGCTTCAGGCGGGCTCGCTGTGGATCGATTGCACCTCCGGGTCGCCGGCGACGACGATGTCGCTCGCGCAGGACGCGGCCGTTTGGGGCGTGCAGGTGGTGAGCGCGCCGATGGGTGGTTCACCTGCAGAAGCAGCAGCCACGGAGCTGGGGTTCTTCGTCAGCGGTGCCGACATGGCGGTCGAGCGTGCGATCCCGATCCTTGAGCACCTCGCGGCGGTCGACGGGATTCGCCGTGTCGGTGACCGCGTCGAGGACGGCCAGATCGTGAAGCTCCTCGCCAACGCGCTGTGGTTCGCGAACGCCGCCGCCGCGTCCGAGGCGATGCTGATCGGCGCCAAGCTGGGCATCCCGACCGAGCACCTGCACCGGTTGCTCCGCGTCAGCGCCGGGTCGAGCCGATTCCTCGAACACGACGCCGACCGACTCTTGGACGGGGACTACCTCACCACCTTCGGCATCGACCGTGTTGTCGAAGAGCTGGACACCGTCGCATCCCTGCGAGCAGACAGCGGCGTCGACAGCCCGGTGCTCGATGCCTCGGCCGCGCTTCACCGAGCAGCCCTGGATCGGTACGGCGACGCACTCGGCGAGCTCCTCGCAGTACGACTGCTCGAAGAGCGCGCACACCAACAGCTCCGCCGGTAGCTCGAAACCCTCCTCTTGCGCAAGGGGCGAGGGGCGCTGACGCCGGCACCGATTACTGACTCGTCGCAGGGGACGCATGACGCTGGACTCTGGGATTGAGCCGGAGAGGTGTGGCCTCGATTCCCGCCCGCCAGGGTCGCAGTGGTGAGCTGGCCTTCGTCGGGCCCCGTCGCGACCCGAACGGTCCAGCACCCGACCGCACCGTTCTCGCATCAGATGGGTACGAGCACAGGAGCAGCGCACAAGCCAGCGCCAGCGCAGTGGAGTACAGGGCTCCAGGACGAAGTGTTGATGCGCCCTCCCTCTTGCGGTCCTATGCGTGTTCGGTGATGGCGGGCAAAACGGTTTCGCGCGCGACGACCGCGCGGGCAAGTTCACCATCGCGGGATGGGGCACGCTCCTCAGCGTCGCCAGCGTTGCGATAGGACTCCTCGGAGTGCTGTCCGTGTGCAGATGCGCGGGAGGACGCTGCCCAACGGATCCGTGTACGACCCCCTCGCCCCGATGGAGCGCATGATCTTCGGCATGCTGTCGGTGTTCACTGAGTTCGACGCGAACCTCGTCAGTGCCCACACCACGGAGGGCATGGCCACCGCCCGAACGAAGAACCGGCTCAAGGCCGGAAGCCCAAGCTCTCCGACAAGCGCGAAGCGCTCCTGGTGTCGATGCACCGATCCGGCGACTACACGACCGGCGAGCTCGCAGAACTGTTCGACGTCGCCCGCGCCACCGTGTACCGAGCGCTCGCTCGAGGCGAAGCAGCGGATCTGACCCTCGCGCTCCCCCGCGCTGACAGCTGAAACGGCTGCCGAGGACCAAGTGGCCAACTGAACGGCGCTGGTCGCGCCAGATCAACCATCGTCGATGGTGCCTTCTTCCGCGACGATGGTTGCGGACCGGAGCGCCGACTCAACCGATGGGAGACCTTCGAGTGTCACGCAGCATCACTGCCGCGGAGCGCTCCACACAGCGTAGAACCGACCTGGTGCCGGCGGAACCTGCTGACCGGCTCCCCGGAAGAGGTTCCTGCAGGCCCCGTTTGCTGTAGCCGCTCGCCGCCGCGATCTCCGGTGCCGTCAGCCGCCCCCGATACCGCGACCCGATACATTCCAGCGCTCGAGCCACCGCCGGCTTCTGCGCGCCAACATCGATCCCCACCGCTGCAAGCTCGTCCGACGACGTCGACATGAACCGACCGTAGACCCAGCCCACCAACCAGGGTCACGAGTCGAGAAAGCGTCCCCCGAGGACGGCCGCCGCAGCCGGCACGGTTTGCTCGAGGCGGTAGAACGCGCCGACCTCGGTTTCACCGTCAACATCGGTGAGGAAGAACGCTCCGTTCTCGAGAATCACCCGGCCGACAATCCGGTCCGTCAGGCTCTCGATGATGTCCCACTCCGTCTCCGACCGTCCCCGCAACCGCAACGCGTTCACACCAACACCCCATCCCTGCCCAGCCGCGCTCTCGGGAACCGGAACAGCATGATGCTCACACACCGTCAACGCCCACCCCGACGGCCCCACCGCGTGCGGACGAAACGACACCGCAACCACTCCCGGGAGCCGGCAATCACGCCAAGCACACCGCACCTCCCAGAGCACTCCCGTCACCACCGACCCACCCCCACTCCCCCGCAAAGGCATCGCATGACCGCGACGACCGCGACGACCGCGACGACCGCGACGGGGACCATAACGCGCCGCGGGCACTCGGAGCGAACCCGGCAGCACCACACCGACCTAACCGGATACGCCACCACCACTCATTCCCACCCTCGAGCAACACCGCCCGAAAGCCGATCGGGCTCGCCCCGTATGTTGGGCGTTGGTTGAGCCGCCGTGCGCAGGTTCGGGTGGATCGTGCCGCGGGAGGTGAGGTGCGCGGTAGCGTGCGTATTGAGTCGTTTGCCCAGACTCTGCACTGCGCTCTGAGCAGGGGAGATCCGCCATGGCTGTGTCACCGTCCGGTTGGAGCGCGGCCTGCGGCTGCGGGTTCGGGCGATGAGCGCCGAGGGGTTCATCGACGCGGTCGCTGCGCTGTACGGCGCCGGCGATCAGGATGACCTGTGCGCACCGTTCCTGTCGGTGTTGCCGGTGACCGGCGTTGCTATCTCGACGCTTGGTGAGCCCTTCGGGCCTGAGACCGTGTGTGCGAGCGACTCGACGGCAGTCCGGTTGGATGAGATCCAGTTCGACCTGGGGGAAGGTCCGTCCTGGGACGCGATGCGGTCTCGGCTGCCGGTGCTCGAGCCGGATCTGCAGGCATCGACGTCGGAGCATTGGCCGGTCACGTTGATGGCGCTCCAGGTCATTCACCTCGGCGCGGTGTTCGCGTTCCCGATGCATGTCGGCACGCTCAACATCGGCACTGTTGACCTGTACAACCGAGCCGCTACTGCCCTTGCCGGAGACGTCGTCGCAGATGCGGCCGCGCTCACTGAAGCCGTCAGCCGGCAGGTGCTGCATCGTGCTCTCGCCCGCCGCGAAGACACCGGTGCCGGCGCCCACGATGTCAGCCGTTACTCCCGGCGCGAGATCTACCAGGCCTCGGGCATGGTCGCCGCGCAGACCGGCGCGGACGTGAACGACGCCCTGCTGCTCCTCCGCGCGTCCGCGTACACCGCCGGCCGCACCGTCCGTGACCTCGCAAACAACGTGATCCACCGGACGGTCGACTTCACCGACCGCGACGGCTCCGGCTTCTGAGGAAGGAAGCAGCCATGGTCAGAACCCGAGAACAGCAACTCGTCGAAACGTTCGTCACCCTCACCGACACACTCGTCGCCGAGTACGACGTCGTCGAACTGTTGCAGTCCCTCGTCGACAACGCCACCGATCTGTTCGACGCGACTGCGGCCGGGATCTTGCTCGTCAACCAGTCGCAGGACCTGGAAGTGGTGGTCTCCACCAGTGAGCGCAGCGCGCTCGTCGGGTTGCTGCAGCTCGAAGCCGGGGAGGGGCCGTGTGTGGAGGCGTTCACGACGGGGTCACCGGTGTCCGTGCAGGACGCCGACGAGATGCGTCGACGGTGGCCACAGTTCGCGGCAGCGTCGCAGGAAGCCGGCTACACCTCCGTGCACTCCATCCCGCTGCGGCTGCGCGACACCGTCCTCGGATCGATGAACCTGTTCCGCGAGACACCCGGCGCACTCAACGAAGACGACGCGATCGCGGCGCGGGCACTCACCGACGTCGCAACGATCAGCATCCTGCAACAACGCACCACCGAACACGCGAACTTCGTCGAGACGCAGCTCCAGCACGCACTCAACAGCCGCGTCGCGATCGAGCAAGCCAAAGGATTCCTCGCTCACACCCACCAGGTCGACATGGACACCGCGTTCACCCTGCTGCGCTCCTACGCCCGCACACACCAAGCCCGAATCGCCGACACCGCCCGCGGCGTCATCGCCCGCACCATCACCATCCCCACCCCGGACACCGCCGCGTCCGCGGGACCCCTCGGCGGCGGGAAGCACCGACCCTGACCCCGTACCCGCAAGGAACTCCACCAGCCGGGGCCAACGCGTCTTCCGTTGGACACGGCTGAGTAGCATGGCCATCATGGGACGTATGTGGACACGGCGGCCGCATCGACTCGTGCTTCCCGCCGCTGCCGCCTGCCTGCTGCTCGGCATCGGATTACTCCTGAGCCCCTGGGATGGCCTGGTCACCATCGCCGCCTGGATCCTCATCCTCGTCGCCTGCATCGGCGGGACCCTGACCCTGTTCCTCATGCGAACACCCAGCAGCTGAACAACCAGGATCCACTGCGACATCGTCCGGTAGTTCCCGGTATGACGGGTGCATGAGCCACTACGAGATGGATGACACAGTCGAACCGGCCCGGATCGTGGCGATCCGCCGGCTGCGGAAACTGCAACGCCAGGGACACTCCACTCCCGACACGGCTGCGCCGCTTCTGAACGACCTGTTCGAACACACCACCCGCACCACCTGACCCACGCAGATCACCGGCCCGCAGTAATAGCGTCCTGCTGATGCGCAAGGATTGGTGGATGCGTTGGAGCACAGGATACGAACCGGACGAGGACGGCACCATCGAGCACGCAGCCGTCGAAGCACCATCGGCAGCAGCCGCCGTACACCGGCTACGGGACATCGTCGGAGCTGACACCGACGTCATCTACGTCGTCCCGGACACCACAACCCCGACACCAGTCGAGGACACCTACGCCGACATTCTCACCGACGATGAGCACCCGCGTCCCTAACCGTCACGGTTCGGTTCGACACGTGGCAGCCGGTGAGCGCGGAACCCCATCACCTGTCAGGGAGACCGCATCCCGGCCCGGGCACTGACCGGAGCCGCCTACCCCGGGCGGCCTTTTCTTCCGAGGAGTCAATCGTGAAGTACATCAACTACGGCGGCTCCATCCGGGTGATGACCGCTGACACGATCGCTGACAAGGTGATCCGCTACGCCGCCGCACTCAACCGAGCCCGGCTCAGTGACATCGTCTCGGTGCCCACCGCAGACCTGTTCGGCACCACCGCCACAGTGCAGCTACTCCTTGCCCCAGCGATCGCTATCGCGCTCGAGCCCGCTCCGGACGACGAACTCGAACCCAACGACACCGCGCTCCTGAGCGAACTGGACCGCCGAACCGCAGCAGTCCTCTCCCCCGACACCGACACCAACACCCACGACTTCGGGCGATAGCCCGTGTCGCGCAGCCCAGCTCGTCGAGCCAATGCTCCGACTAACACCCCACGGCATAGCGCACGGCAGCGTCCCAGCGCCGGTCTGACGCAAGCCCGAATTCGATACGTACGCATCGTTCATGGCGGGAAAAGTACACTCTGCGGATAGTTTCTTGCGTGAACCATCGGGAGTATGGGACGGTCGACGCATCCCCGGGGAACCCGGACACCACACCAGATGGAAGGGAGCGGGCGATGCCACTCACCCCTAACCCGAGCACCACGAGGCTGTTCAGCCAGTTCACCGAAGTCCGCGAAGCAGCACACGCACGTGCCCTCATGATCGCAGGGACTGTCACCGGCACTGCCGCCCTGGCAGCAACCGGTGCTGCGGCCATCGCGTTCACACGGTGACTCCCAGCTCTCACGACGACCCGTTCGATGCGATCGAAACAGCATTGCCGGCGACGGAGCCGATCGATATGCGTCCGATCCTGGAACAGACAGGCCAGCACTGATGATCACCACCTACCAGCCGCCCTATTCCCCCGACGCCGTGACCACGCACCTCCCCATCGGGCTGACCGACTCCGCCGTGATCGCCTCCTACGTGATCCGCCGGATCGACGACCCCACCCTGCTCGCGAGCCCGGCCGGGCCCCGATACGCGGACTTCTTCACAGAACCCGCGCAGTAATCTGGACCCCGCCCGCACGTTTCGAGAGAGCACCTGACCCGATGCCGTTGACTGTTGTCCGTCACGAAGCCACGCACCTCTACGCTCGGGAACCCCGCACTCGGGAAGCGGAAGACGCGGTCAACGCGCTCCTGCGCCTTCACCGCGCCGAGGAACAGGAAGTTGAGCACGCTCGACGGGCCAGCGGGTTGACGAAGAACGAGTTCGCCGCGATCCGGTACCTCGTGCAAGCAGAACGCGACGGCCGGCAGATCAGCCCGAAAGACCTCGCAGTCATGCTGAACGTCTCGAACGCGTCCGTGACCAAGATTGTCGACAACCTCGTCCGGAAAGGTGAGCTCCGCCGCGAGCCCCACCCCACCGACCGCCGAGCCATGCTCCTCCACCCCATCGACGGCAGCGCGGCGAAGATCGACCAGGCCTACACCCGGTTCCACCAAGTCCTCGTCGAAGCCCTCGACCAGCTTCCCCCGGCAGACAACGCGCTCCTCGCCCGCCACCTCAACACCATCGCCACCACCCTCACCAGCGACAACGAACCCGCCGTCGGCGGCCAGGCATAACCACAGCGCCCCCACCGGACGATGTCCAGGACCCCATGAAAAGCGACAGCGCTGTGACATCGGTGCCCGGTGAGCACGACCCGCTCCAGCAGCGAGAGCAGCTGACGGGGAACCCTTCGAAGGACCGCGCACTCCGGGAAAACTCAGCACTTGTGCGCACTCTTGGACTCAGCCAGCACGCTCTCCAGCGACTCCACGGCACCCGCCTCTAACCCGCCACGGACACGACTCCCCCGCAACGCAGTGCCCGCTACGAGCGGTATCGGGGCGTCATCAGCTCGGGAACAGGAAGGGTGGGGCCGCCGCATCAACCACCCTGGTTACCCTGATCGGATGGGAGCGGCAGCCCCCAGGCGCACATGGTGAGGCACGCCCGGACGCGCGGCCCGATAGGCCAGCAGCGCCACCAGTCAAGGTAGTCCCGCACTGTCGCCTACGCCGCGCCGCGGGCACTCCGCTCGCCATCACGTGTCGTCCAACAGTTCGACGCCATGCCGCAACAATGACCCACGAACTGGTCAACCGGTGCACAGTAGACGTCGTGGCGAGCCTGTTCGGGTCGGGACCGCCACCGAGGTGTCGGCACCGGTCCCCCCAACGGTGCCGGCACCTCTCCCACCGCAGACACACGGTACAAACCTAGAACCACCACACGCGCTCGTGAGGAGCGTCAATCCCGTGCACTGCACGAGAACCAGGCCCGCGTGAGACAGAGCTTCCCTCCTCGAGTGCCTCGTCCTTCACAACCATTAACGATCCTGTTCGGCAACGTGCGGACCTGGGACGTGCGGGGCACCAACCCGACAACGACTCGGCTTCGAATGCTCCACGCAAGACGGGTCAGGGCGGCCCGTCCCGCTGCTCTTCGGGTGAGCGCGGGCCGGGCCGCTTCCCGGCCCACCGCAAACATCATCGAGCGCTATGCGTGACGACACGACCGGACAGGGACCAGGCGGCTTCCCCATCGCCGTGGTGCTGCGAGGGCGTCTGCCACTGGTTCGGGGGTGGGACAGACGCCCTCGCGCTACGACGCCGTCGGGTTCAACGCGATGGTCTTGACGAGGCCAGCCCGGTAACAGGGGGTCGGGCTCCCGCGGCTAGGGTCCGCAGGGCAACAAAACCGACCATACGTCACAGCACACCCCAACCTCTCAGGAAATCCGGGAACACCGCGACGCACCGCCTGATCCCGCGAAGAGACCCGATGCGGCACCCTTCGAGACCTCGAGTGAAGCCGCCTGATGAGGGATGCCGGCGCATCCGCGTACGTTGCCAGCCATGACCGAGAACCCCCCAACACCGGATGGCTCGACGAACGTTTCCGATGCCGACCGGGACCGCACCGCCGATCTGCCCGACGGCTCCCCTACCGGAAACGCCACAGAAGATCCCAACCAGAACAGCGACACCAACTCAGGCGGAGAACCCACCTCCCCGGAACAGGACGCATCATGAGCGACCCCGCACACCCCGATCACGACAAGCCTGCCGACGACGTCGCCAACCCGAAGGACGTCGACCCAATCGACGGCACCGACGAAAACGACCGCCCGGTCGACAACCCCTCCGGCTGACCTACCGTCCCTACGCCCCGCGCCCACGCGAGATCAACCGGTACCCGCTGTATCGCGCCATGCCGGGACACATCACTGAGCAATTGGGTAACCGGTGCGCTGTGGAGTTGGCGGGCGCGTTCGGGTCAGCACCGCCACCGAGGTGCTGACGTGCGTTCCTTGCCTCGCGCCTCCCGCATCGTGGCGCGGCTCGAGGCGGACGCGCTCATCACGAGATCCACCTGCAAGACCGATGGCCGAGCTGTCATCGTCACTTTGACACCTAAGGGCGAAGACGTCTTGAAGGCAGCCACGCCTCGTCACGACCGGCTCGTTCGAGAATTCCTCGTCGACGCCCTGTCCGCGGAGCATCTGGCACAGCTGCGCAACATCGCCTCGACCCTCGAAGTCCACCTCCACCCCGACATGGCGTCACCCGTAGATCGCCAACGCGTTGTGACCGCCACCTGAGCGACCGTGTCTCGGGGCCCTGAGCGCGGAGAACAACCGTGCCGGGGGGGTGTCATGGGTGCACGGTCGCAGACGTATACGCCAGAAGCGAGATGTCCCGGCTTTTTCGCATGTTCATCAGTGCTAGTCGGGCGACGTTGCCGCCGCTCGCGTCGTGTGAGACTCGGCGATGAGGGCCACCTTGCGAGCCGCACCCGCCGCTGAGCGATCACAAAACGCCACCAACAAGCGATAAAGCCCACACTCGGGGGGGGGGGAGCGGTCGTGGCCGGCGATCGTCCGGTGGACGACCGGCTTACGAGACAGACGTTGCGTCAGCTCGCGGCGTCCTCCGCGGTCCCGTTCAGCAGGTTCGCGAGTCCCTCGGGTGCGCGGGCGCCGAAGATGAGGTCGATGGTCTCGTGTGCGGCGATCGCTTCTTCCTCGGCGCGGGCGAACATGACCTCCTCGTAGGCGGTGAGCGCGGCGTCGATGTCGTCCGGGTGGGCAACGATCGCCTCGGCGAGCTCGGCGCCGTCGAGCATCGCGGTGTTCGCGCCTTCGCCACCGGGGAGTGTGACGTGCGCTGCATCGCCGATGAGGGTCACGCCTGGGGTGTGCGGCCACCGGTGGTCGTCGGGGAGCTTGTAGATGCTCCGCAGCACGGGAGGCGTATCGGCATCTGCAATCAGCGCGACGAGCTCGGGCGCCCAGCCGTCGAACTCCGCGGCGATGCGCGCCTTGGTGCTTGCCGCGTCGGAGAAGTCGATGTCGTCGAACCAGCTGAGGGGTCTGCTCAAGATCACGTAAGTGTGGATGATCTCTCCCGCCTCGCGATGCGTAAGGAATCCTTTGCCTGGGATGAGGGCGTACATGGCGCCGTCGCCAGCAACCAGGGACGTCGTGCTGTGCCGTTCGTCGACGTCGTGGAGGAACGTGTCGATGTAGCTCATGCCCGCGTACACCGGCTTCTCGACGGAGACCAACGCTCGCACCTTCGACCACGTCCCCTCGGCGCCGACGAGCACGTCGCTGTGGGCGGTGGAGCCGTCCGTGAAGGTCAGCTCGTGGCGGCCGTCGCCGAGAGGGGCGACATCGCGGAGCTTCTTGCCCCACTGCACCGTGCCATCCGGGAGGGACTCGAGGAGGATCCGGCGGATGTCGCCCCGTCGCGCCTCGGGACTTGCCATCGACCCGTCGTCGGGCAGGTCGGCCAAAAGCGTGGCGTTCCGATCGAGGACGCGTTGTCCTGCGCCGCCGACGTGGATGATCGACCGGTATTCGTTCATCAAGCCGGCCTCCTGGAGGGCGAGCTGCCCGTTGTGCTCGTGCAGGTCCAGCTGGCCGCCCTGGGAGCGGGCGCCGGCGTCGGCGTCTGCCTCGAACACAGTGACGTCGATGCCATGCAGGTGCAGGACCCGGGCAAGGGTGAGGCCGCCGAGCCCGGCGCCGACGATGCTGACTGAAGGAGTCATGGTGTGCCTTTCTTCGAAGTTGGACCGTTGGTCCAATCGAAGTGTGGACCGACGGTCCACTTGTGTCAAGATGGGCACATGACGAACCCGGCGCCCCGCATCCGCAAGCGCGTCGATGCCCTCTCCCGCGAGCAGATCGTGCAGGCGACGATCCGGCTGCTCGACTCATCCGGTGAGAGCGCGCTGACCGTCCGGGCGCTCACCGAGCATCTCTCGACCGGCCGTGGCGCGATCTACCACTACGTCACGGGCAAGGAGGAGCTCCTCGAGGCCGCAACGGACGGCATCATCAGCGCGGCGCTCGAGAGCACCGCGAACGTTCTAGGCCCTCGCGAATCGCTCCGACACCTCGCCCTCGCCGTGTTTGATGCCCTCACCGAGCACCGCTGGGTAGGGAAGCAGCTGGCGCGGGAGCCACGACAGCCTGCCGTCCTCCGCATTTGGAAGGGCATCGGAGCCGGCCTCGGGCGCTTGGGAGTGTCTGGCAGCGCCAGCGCTGATGCGGGAGCGGCGCTCATGAACTACCTGCTCGGAGCGGCGGCGCAGAACGCAGCCGCCTCTCACCACTTGCTCTCCGACAGCGACAGGCAAGCATACCTGGAGGCATTCGCGGCCGAGCTGACCCGCAGCGACTCTGATGCCGTCTCTGAGCAGACTGCCGCGGCCCTCGTGGAGCATGACGACCGTGAGCAGTTTGTCAACGGCCTGAACATCTTCCTCGCCGGCATCGAGGCCGGCGGGGGGTACCAGCGTGCGTCTGTCCCTCAACCCACTGCGATAGAGGTTCAGCGCGGAACGCAAGCGCGTCGGGCAGGGCTCAGCGTCCGATGACAGATCCTCGGGTTCAGCTGGTCGTTGCAACACCACCGTGATTGGGAGTGTTGCAGATGGGATCCAGGCTGGAGCAGCGTGCACGGGAGGCACGATTCTGGGAGCTACTCGGACAGGGCATGAGCAGGCCGGCCGCTTGCGATGCTGTCGGCGTGCATCCACGTCAGGGATACCGATGGTTCAAAGCCGCTCGAGGGAAGAACCCGTTCGAGCGATCAGCTCGTTCTGGCCGGTACTTGAGCGAGGAGGAACGGCTCCGGATCGCTGATCTCCGCCTCGCCGGCGCAGGCGTCCGCCGGATCGCGGCAGAGCTCGGTCGCGCGCCCTCGACCATCAGCAGGGAGCTCACTCGGAACAGCTCACGCACCGGCGGATACCGGCCGTATGCGGCTCAGAAGCGATGCCGGGAGCGGGCTCGACGGCCGAAGCCCCGGAAGCTGGACCGGGTCGAGCTCGCCCTGCAGGTCGAGCTGCGGTTGGTGCGGAACTGGTCCCCGGAGCAGATCCGTGATGACCTGGCCAGGACGTTCCCGAACCGGCCGGAGATGCACGTGTCCCACGAGACGATCTACCAGTCCCTGTTCGTCCAGGGCCGCGGCCACCTGCGCGCTGACCTGCACAAACACCTCCGCACCGGCCGTGCCATCCGCCGGCATCGGGGTGAGCCGAGGCGGGCGTCGTGGTCGAAGATCCGCGACATGATCCTGATCAGCGAACGCCCGTCGAAGCCGACGACCGGGCTGTTCCTGGCCACTGGGAAGGGGACTTGATCGTCGGGATCAACGCCAGGAGCGCAATCGGCACCCTCGTCGAACGCACCACCCGGTACGTGATGCTCCAGCACCTGCCGAACGGGCACAGCGCTGACGCGGTCCGCGACGCGATGATCCCCACCATCCAGACCCTGCCCGAGCATCTGCGGCGCTCGTTGACGTGGGATCAGGGCACGGAGCTTGCTCGACACAAGGACATCACTCTCTCCACGGACCTCGCGATCTACTTCTGCGACCCGCACAAGCCCTGGCAGCGCGGCTCGAACGAGAACACCAACGGCCTGCTCCGGCAGTACTTCCCGAAGTCCACCGACCTCAGCGTCCACAGCCCGGAACGGCTCCTGGAAGTCGCTGCTGAACTCAACGGACGACCCCGCAAAACGCTCGGCTACCGCACCCCGGCAGAAGCATTCGAAGAGCTACTCTCGGACCCGAAACATCCACCCGTTGCAACGACCCATTGAAACCGCCATCGTTCACCGGTCACACCGACACTCAACCCGCCATGCCCTCATTGACGGAGGCTCGCGTTAGGGTCGCACGTCGGCGTCTTAGGAACGCATGCACCATTGCGGGGCCGCCGGCAACGAAGGGGGCAACATGTGGGACTGCTGCAGGTTCGGTTGACTCGTTCGTTTAGGCCGCGAGTGCGACCTGTGGGTTGATGATCGTCTCGTACTCGACTGGGGTCAACTTCCCCAGGCCACGTTGCCGCCGCTTGCGGTGATAGGTCGCTTCGATCCAGGTGATGATCGCCAGCCGGAGCTCCTCCCGGGCGGGCCATCGCTTCCGATTCAGCACGTTCTTCTGCAGAAGCGCGAAGAACGACTCCATCGCCGCGTTATCCGCGCACGCACCGACCCGCCCCATCGATCCGAGCAGGCCGGCATCGGCCAGGGCGCGGACGAACTTCTTCGACCGGAACTGGCTGCCCCGGTCCGAGTGCACAACAGTCCCGGCCGGGCTCCGGCGGTGCACCGCCATCTGCAAGGCGGCGACAGCGAGCGAGGACCGCATCCGGTCGCCGATCGAGTAGCCCACTATCCGCCGCGAGCAGGCGTCCTTGACCGCGCAGAGGTAGAGCTTGCCCTCGCCGGTCGGATGCTCGGTGATGTCGGTCAGCCACAGCCGGTCCAGGTCCGGCGCCGTGAACGCCCGTCGGACCCGGTCATCGTGCACCGGTGCCCCCGGCCTTGCGGTTCAGGCCGCGCTTCTTCGCATGCACTGACCAGAGCCGCTGTTGGGAGCACAACCGCCACACCCGCCGTTCCGACACCCGGTGGCCGGCCGCATGAAGGTCGTCCGCAATGAACCGATACCCGAACGTCGGGTCCTCCCGGTGCGCGTCGATTGCAGCGTCGGTCAGGTGCGCATCGTCCCAGTCGCGCTGCGAGATCGGGTCGGCTCGCCACCGATAGAACGCCTGCTTCGAGAAGCCCAGCACCCGGCAGGCCACCGCGACCGGGATCCGGTCTGCGGCGAGTTCGAGGACCAGCGGGTACATCATTTTGGGAGCTGGGACTGAGCGAAGTACGCCGCTGCCCGACGGAGGATCTCGTTCTCCTGCTCGAGCAGCCGGATCCGTTTCTGCGCGTCTCGCAGCTCCGCTTGCTCGACAAATTTCGCCGACGGCGACGCTGCAACCCTGATGCCGTCGTCGCGGTCCGCGAGCCGCAACCAGCGGGCCAGGCAGGACTCGGACACGCCGAAGTCCTTCGCGACCTGCCGCACCGACGTCTCGCCCTTCCGGGCGACCGCGATCACGTCGCGGCGGAACTCTTCCGGATACGCCTTCACCATGGCGCACATCCTTCCAGCAGGAGCCCATGCCCCTACCTCTCAGGAGTCAACCGAACCGACAGCAGTCCCGGTGCTACCCCATGCTTGCTGGCGCTGGCAAAGGGCTCGAGTGCAACATCGAGGGCTCGGGCGTCTTGCCAAAGGGCCGTGATGCGAGCGAGTACATGATCGGCAGCGGCGTCAGCAGCGCCGAGCTCGACGTAGGTCTCCTGCAGGGTCAACGCGTCAAACCGTGACGGCCGCCGCGCGACTGCACCGAGCACCTCCACGATCAGGCCCTCGACTGCTGCTGCGCGTCGCGTCGGGACGATGCTCGTCATCGACCGTCCCGACAGGCTCACCCCAGTGCGGGCCCACCCATGGACGTCTACCGGCAACAGCAGCTGCTCCGCTCGCCGCCACTCCCCCGGTACCGGCTGCTCGCAGTCATGCACGTCAAGGTTGCCTCTCGTGGGATCGAGCAAGCCGATGAGGTCGCCTCTGAAGCCGGTCCACACCGGACCCACGACCCGCAACCACCGGGTCACCGCGCACGCAGCACACGCAGCCGGATCATCCGCGGAAGGGACCACCTTTCCGCAGATCCGGACGATGCTCGTCACCGCGACATCGTCCGCGGTGACGGTTTGCGCCTCTCGGCGGGTGAGGTGCAGCACGCCAAGGAGGACGATGAGGAAGGCGTCACGGCGGCCGCGGAGCCCGAGCGGATAGCGGTACTTCGGAATCGCCGCGAGCACCTCGCGGACAGCCACGCTGTGCGGGGCCGACTGGTGCGGCCACACGCGCCCCTGCAACGCCGGAAACGGATCCGGATAGCCGGCGGCGAGGTGGTGCGCGCGAATGCTGGAGCGCCGGAGTCGCTGTGTCGACGCCGCGCCAGGGAACGCGGCCAGGAACTGCTCGATCGCCGCCGGCGCCGCAGGCAACGCCGCCTGGCCGGTCGCAGCGCACCATGCCACGAACCGGTTCCAGTGCGCCCCAAACGACCCCTGCTCGCTGCGAAGTTTGGGGGCGAGTTTGGGGGAATCTTGGGGGTTCATAGCCGCATCCGGGTGACGGCGTTGCGGACCAGGGGCGTGTACTCGCGGTCGTAGATCTGGAGGGTGGCGGCGTTGGTGTGGTGGGTCTGGTTCATGATCTCCACATCCGTCGCGCCCGCGTTCCGCGCCTCGGTCACGAATCCAGCACGGAGCGAGTGCCCGGACCACCCTTCCTCCCCCAGTCCCGCTGCCCGTGCTCGACGAGCGACCGCCTTCCCGACCGCGGTCGGGCTGATCCCGACATCGCGGAACAGCCCCCACTTCGACACTGCGCGGAAGAACGGCATCGACGGCGGCAACCGGTCGGGTCCGAGCCCATCTGCACAGACATGGACGGACAAGCCCGCACCAGCGAGTGCCGCGAACAGGCCGGCTTCTCCTCGGGCATCCTGCGCGGCCATCAGCCGATAGAGCCGGACGAAGGCGCACGGCGCGCAGGTGACCGGGTTCGCGCCCTGCTTGAGCGCCTTCACCCGACCGGCGCCGTCCTGGTCCGTCTTCGATCGCCGCACGCGGGCGTAGACGCCTTCACCGTCGACGAGGCGGAGATCCGCAACGGTCAGCGCGGTCAGCTCAGATTCGCGGAACGCGCCGACGAACCCGAACAGCAGCAACGCCTGGTCCCGTGTTCCCAGCGCGCCGGTCTGCAGGTCGGCGACGTCGATCTGCAGCAGCGTCGTCTGCAGCGCCTTGAGCGTCATGGGCTTTGCGCGCCGGACCGGCACTGACCGGGTCCGGCGGATTCCTTTCAGGACGTCGCGGACGATCGGGGTGGAGCCGGGCGGGGTGTGGCCGCGGCGGGTGTGCTCCCAGTCGATCGCGGCGACGTAGCGGCTGATCGTCGCCGGCGCATACCGCTGCCCACCATCCGGCAGAACAGCATTGGCCTTGTCCGCGAGGAACGCTGCGACCTCGGCAGGGTCGACCGGCGCCGTCGACATCTGCTCGAGCTCGTGCGCCTCGGAGATCTCGTGGTCGAGGAAGCCGGCGCGCCACCGGGCGAACTGGCGCAGGTCCGACCGGTACGCACGGACCGTGTTCAGCGACAGGGACGCCGCAGCGAACACCTGCGGCGACGCGTCCGCCGGTACCACCACGTTGCCTCGATCAACCGGGTTCCCCTCCCCCGCTGCCATGCGGAGCCGCGCGAATGCCGTCCGGGACCGCTCCGCCGCCGCACGCTCCTCCGCTGACGCAGCCCGACCGCGCACACCACGCTGCGGGGGCACCGGCGCGGGATCCTCGACTGCGACGTCCTGGTTCACCTGGCCTCGTCTCCTGGCGCCGCCGGCACTGTGCACACGTCCCGCCTCAGTTCCGATAATAGTTCTTCTCGGAACGTCTTAGCGGGGGTGGAAGCGACGAGCCGTGGCCCGGTTGCCGAATGTCGGCGGTTGTCGGGACGGTGAAGCATGCCTTCAGCAGACACCTCGGTTGATGAACCGGAGAGCCTCCCGATACCCCGACGAGCCGTGTACGCCATCACTCTGAGCTTCCTGGTCGGGATCTTCTGGCTCGGCGGCATGATCGCGGGCAGCCTCCCCGACCAGGGCCGATCGTCAACACCGACCTTCACGTGGATGCCGAAGTGGGGCGTGGCGCTGGGCGACACCACGGTGAATGCGTTGCTCACGTACTCCACGGTCACGCTGGTGCTCTACGGCATCTCCATCGGCGGGCAAGCCGCGTTCACCGACAGTGAGCACCGCCGCAGGATCCGTCGGAGCGTCGGAGCGTTCGGCGTCCTCCTTGCGGCATCAGCACTCACACTCGGGACGTTCGCAGTCGCGGCGACCTTCGTTGATCCACACCGTCTGCCGGCGTTGGTCGTGGTGATTCCGATGGTGATCCTCTGCTGGGTGCTCGGCCTCGAGGTCGGCCGCTTCATCGTCCCCGCCCATCATGTTCAGCTCGGCGCCGCACGTCGGGCAAGAGACATCACCGTTCAGCGTCTCGGTGCGCTTCCGCGACCAAGCAAAAACATCTGGACCGCCCACTTGGTCACCATCGGCTACGGCGTCGTCGCCGGGATCGTGACCGGGTGCGTCGTGCAACTCATCGTCGGGCGAGGCTTCATGGCTGGGTTCCTCGTCGGAGTGATCGGTACGTCAGCCGGACTGCTGATGCTTCTGCAGATCAACGCCGGCACGATCGAAGCCCCGACCCGTGCAAGCCGGCTCTGGACTCGCGGACTCTCGTTCGCCGGTTACGTTGCCCTTGTGCTCCTCGTGAACACCGGGCTCGCGATCGCGGCACCAGCAGCGTCATACGGCTTGCTCGCCGTCACCATCGGTGAGCTACTGCTGCCGGCCCTGTTCCACCGTCCGCCCGATCGACTACCCCAGTGGGTGGTGGAACTCTCCTTGTCAGGGGCGATCGCACGCGTCGCCGCAGACGACCTCACGCGGGGCCTGAAGACCACGCAACGCCGCATCGACGACCTCGAGGCGCTGCAACATGGGAAACGCAGCATGTCTCTGCGTGCACGGGTCGCCGCAGCTCTCCGTGCACTACGCTAGCGCTCGCTCCGACATACGGCAGCCCGCCCCGAACGTGCCCGACGAGGACTGCATCATTGCTCGGCGAGGACGCGCTCCTCGAGGAGCGCGAATGTGCTCCCACCAATCCGACCGACGTCGCAATAGACGATCGGCATTCGGACGAGGTCAGTCGTGCTCGCCGGTGAAGTGAAAGAGGCGATCGATTTGCGCTTCAAGGCGCGCCACGAGCGCGGTGTTGCGGTTCGCCGGCTTCATGGTCCGGTCAGCCCGGCGGCGGTTTAGAGCCAACTCGCGCGCGCGCCGGCCGGACGCCGTGGCAGGATCATCGCGACCGCGTCATGGGCCGACTCGACCGCCCCTTCAATCCACGCGGGGAGGTGTGAGCAGTGTTCGCCGGCGAAAACGATTCGGCCCTCAGGTCGAACAGCGTCATCGAGGAGGTCCCGTGTTTGACCCGGCTCACCCAGCGCGTACGCGCCCATCGCGTAGCGGTCGGCCGACCAGGCGTGCGATATGGACCCTTCGACCTCGGCGCTGACGCCGGGGTGGGCCTGTTCGAGGTCGCGCGTCGCGAGCCGCATCCGTTCATTTTCCGAAAGCGCGGCCCACTGCAGCGCGTCTTGTCCCCACGTGTAACTCGCAAGAAGCAAGTGGCGGTCCGCCCCAAGGTGGTCGAGCGCCGGATACTGGGTCCTACGGATCGGTGCTGCTGTGGACACGGCACCGCCAGCCGGACCGACTTCACGCCGCCAGGTCGGCCGGCGGAGTTGGAGGTAGACCTTGGTGGCCGCGTCGTAGTGCAGCTGGCGGACAGCTCGACGCTTGCCCGGACTGAACGAGCCGACAAGATCTACAGTGCGTAGGACGGGGAACGGCAGCGTGCAGACTACGAGGTCAGCGCGGAAGACGACCTGGCCGGCCGCGGTTCGGGTGGCGACCTCTATTCCATCGACACCATCAACAATCTGCTCGACCTCATGGCCGAGCAGAACGCAGTCACGGAGACGATCTGCGAGTCCTCGGGGCAGCAGGTCCATCCCGCCATCGATTCGGTACGCGGTTTCGTACGCGCTGGAGAATGTCTCGCGGAACTCCTGCAGAACCGACGTGCCGAGTGTCGACTCGGTGAAGGTGACGATGCCGTACTCCTCGATCGCCTGCTCGGACCATCCCCGCGACCGGAGAAACCCCCGGATAGAGAGCCGGTCCCAACGGTCAATGAACTGTCGGCGAGAGAGCCGGAACCAGTCTCGCCTGACATCCTCAACCGTACGTTCCCAGCGGCTCCACACGTCCCGGGAACGTTCCCAACCGGCGAGTCCGGACGAACGCGCATCGACACCTGATCTACTGATCGATTCCCGGGTCCCGACGGAGCCGCTCGCGAACGGGAGGAGAGTGAGTCCAAGTTCGCCGCAGAGCGCCACGGTCCGGCGGTGGTCGTGTGGAATTCGCATAGCTCCCATCTCGGCAGCAAGCTCCGATCCCGGCAGACGCATCGTGTGCACCCGTCCGCCGACACGTTGCCGCGCCTCGAGCACGGTCACGTCGTAGCCATGCGCGCGTAGCTCGCCGGCGGCCACCAGACCGGCGATCCCCGCTCCGAGGACCAGGACGCGTCGGTGCTCGTGCGGCGGGGCGGAGAAGAGCGTACGTGTCGTACGCACGTCACTCATCGCGCGCCGTCCACCCTGGCGGGTGAGGGCTGTCTGACGTGCCGGAACAGCTCAGCCCCCAGACTCGTGACCGTGAGGAGCACCATGACGGCTAGACCGGCACCGATCGCTGCAGGGGCACCCGCGCGGTCAAGAACAGCAGAGGCGAGAATCGCGCTTACCGCGTAGCCGGCACCCTGCACCGAGTACATGAACGTGAACCCTCCGGTATGCAGCGAAGCCGGGAGATCGTCACGCAACGAGAGGTTCCGCGTGATCATTACGACGGCCTGACAGATGCCCGCCACGACCAAAGCAGCGCCGATGAGCACGAGGCTGGGGGCCACAGCCATGAGAGCGAGCGCGGCCGCCGTCGCGACCAGGAAGACCGTCGACTGCATCCGCACACTGCCGACCCACTTCCGCAATCCGTATACAACCGATGTGACGGCACTCGCGGCCGCGAACACGGCGAGGAGAACACCCGCCCAGACGGCGGAATGACCTCGCTCCTCGAGTAGGGCGGGCAGCACGAGCTCCGCGATCGCTAGGAGCGACAGCGCAGCTGCGCTGGTCAGGTAGATAGGCCACGCACGGAGCAGGACCCGACGAGACAGTGGCGCCACGCCGGACTCTGAATCAGAGTGGTGGTCTTCCACTGCGAGCAACGAGGAACCCGCGGTCAGCGCAAGCAGCACGGCGATAACGAGGAGCCCAGCGTTCAGCCCGAGCACGGCGTACGGCGACACCGTCACTGCAGCCGCAGCGACGAGCGCCGGGGCGAGCAACCACACCAATTCGGTGATCAGAGAGTCGACGCTGTAGGCCCGGGCCACGTCATCCTCGTCAACGAGCCGGCCAAGTGCGGCACGAAGCGCACCACCACTCTGGGCGGGTCCAGCCCCGGCCAGAACGGCGGCACCGACGAGCACCGCATATGGCATGGCCGCTCCGGCCGTGAGAAGCGCGAACCCGATGGCCCCGACCGCAAGCCCAATAGGGACGTCACGCCGGACGTTGACCTCTTTGCCAACCCAACCGAGCACCGCCGCTCCACCGACCTCCCCGATGACGAACGCAGCGGCGAGGGTGCCGCCTGATGCGTACGAGCCGGTGGCTCCGTGTCCCAGGAACACCATTGCCAACGGGGCGGTTGCGTTCGGCAACCGAACTGCGACCGCGAAGAGCGCCCACACGGGGAATTTGGTGCGGACGAGGAACCGGTAGCCACCCTTCACCTTCATGCCGACACCCGCAAACGGCGTTCGACAGACGATGCGGTGAGTCGGCACACTGCTGCCCGGACAGCGGCGAGCCCGTCTGGACTCAAGATCGACTCCGGATGGAACTGGAACGTCTCAAGACGCGCGCCCCGCAGCCCGTGGACGGTGCCGTCGTACGGGTTACGCGCTACACGAACCTCGCCCGCCGCGAACGTCGACCGGAACCAGTCGACGGGACTGTACGCGCTGAAGCTGTTGTAGTAGCCGACCCGGATACGCTGGCCGAAGTGGTCGATGACTGACTGTCGACCTTGCCCGGCTTCGGTCTGTCGCCTGATCTCCATGCCCAACCGGCGTGCGACCACCTGGTGTCCGAGGCAGACCGCGAGCAGGGGCTGTCGGTTCAGGAGCGCTTCCGTCGCCCGGTCGTGGAGAGCCGTCACGCGATCGTCGTGAAGGTCGCGCGGATCGCCGGGGCCGGGGCCGAGCACGAGGAGGTCGACTTGGTCCGGCTCGCTATCCCGCCAGCTACTGCGGGTCACAGATGCGCCGAGGCTCTCGAGTTGGCGCGCGAGCATCGCGGTGAAATCGTCCTCAGCGTCCACGATGTGGACACTGGGCGCTCCTGGTAACCGCACAGGTGCGGTGCCGATGAACCAGAAGGGAGCGAGTCGGTCGTTTCTAGCGGTCAACAACTGATCGACGAGCGCCATGGATCCTTCGTCGTCTACCGGCCAGTCGCTCCCAACCTGGTTCGTGCAGTCGCTCACTCGCACCTGCCGGGTGCCCGAGCCGTCAAGGGCTGCGAGGAGGCTGGCGGCTTTGGCCGAGGTTTCCATAGCCTCTTCTGCGGGATCGGATGATCGAGTTACGGTGGCGCCGGCACCGATCGTGACGCTCCGATCCAGACCGATCTCAGCGGTCCTGATGATGATCGCCGAGTCGAGTTCACGCGGCCCCTCGATCAACGCCAGAACGCCGCTGTAGTACCGCCGTCCCCTCGCCTCGTGCCGAGCTACAACCGCGGCGGCGTTGCGCAGGGGGCTTCCGACTACCGTCGGCGCCGCGAGACTATCCCGGAGGACCGTTGCCGACAAAGCCTCGGACCGCCCTGTAATCCGATACTCGGTGTGCGAAACCCGAGCCATTTGCCGGAGTACTGGCCCCTCGACGGCGACCCGTCCCTCGCACAGCGCATTCACCACCTTGAGCTCCTCGTCAAGGACCATGCACAACTCATCGTCCTCCTTCGAATCTTCGAGAAACCGACGCACTACGTCGATGGACGGCGCACCCTCATGGCGAAGAGTCCCGCTGATCGGGGACATCGCGATCTCCCCGTCGTGCAGGCTTATGTGCCGCTCGGGAGACGACCCGAGGAGGTACCCCTCACCGGTCCAATAGAGGTAGGTCCAGTAAGCCCCCCGCTCGGCTTCGAGCAGCCGTCGGAACAGCGCGAGCATCGACCGATGGTCTACCTCCGACATCGTGCCCGACCACCTCCGCTCGAGTACGAAGTTCGCGCCTTCTCCTCGTCCGATTTCCTCTCGGATCAGACGGCGCACTCGGTCGGCGTACTGCGAGTCGTCTTCGTCGAAAGCACCCGACGCGATCGGAGCCGGAGTGGGACCGATCATCTCGACGAGCACCTGGCTGTCCACATCCTCTCGGGAGTCGACGCACATCGCTGCCAGCGGTGCGTCGTCTTGCCAGACGTCCAGCCCGCGCTCGCGCGCTGTGCGTGCCGGCAGCGCGGCGAACACCGTGTGGGTAACGGACAAGCGTCTGAGATCATCCGTCCCAGCAACGTGCTCGACTCTCCCGGAGAGTAACTCCACCGCGTCACGCACCGTCGGCCGGTGGAGCAACGCGAAGGGCATATCCGTGTCGAGCAGCTCTCTGAAGTGCCGCGCGACGTTCATCGGGTCAGCGCTCCAATGACCGCCGCTGTTGTCGTGACAACGGCACACGACGACGCCGCGAACGACAGCGATTGTTCGTGCTCGGTCCGTGAGAACGTCGCCGTGGCGTCGCTGACGACGAACGTCTCGATGTCGTTCGAGTACGCATCGAGCGCCGTGGCGATGATCCCGAGGTGCGCGTAGACACCGATGACCACGAGTTGATCCCTACCAGCGGCGCGGAGTTCCTCCAGCAACGGACTCCGGTAGAACGCGGAGTACCGCCACTTTGTGAGGACGCGCTCGTCGGTCTGCGGAGCAAGTTCCGGGACGACAGAACGCTGCGCCTCAGTTGCACGCATGCCCGGACCCCAGAGATCGGCAAGGAGGCCGCGCTCGTCGATGGTCATGTCCCCCGGCTGCGCGGAGAAAAACACCGGGATGCCTGCTCGGCGTGCGGCAGCGAGCACAGTCTGGGCACGCTCGAGGAGCGCGGCCCGGAGCGCCGGAGCGGAGGAAAAGGCCCCGAGGAAGTACTCCTGCATGTCGTGGACGAGTAGCGACGCGCGCCGAGGATCTACCTGCCACGAAACCTGAGCTCCCGGGAGATCCATTTCTCCGGGCAGCTCGTACTCCACCACTTCTCGCAGTCCTGATTGCATCGGAAGTGCCCCCCTTCATCGCTGTCCCAAGCGCCAACGCAAGTGACGCCGGTGGGCATTTCAGCAGCTGTGCATCACGAGGAGAAGGCGATCCGGACCGGGACTAGAAGATGTTCCAATCCGTTCGGGCACTCCGTGACCCCGACCCTGGACTCCGCTAGCTTCAGCGGCCAGGTCGAAGGAAGGAACCATCACGTGGGTGCGATCATCATCGGAAACCAGCTAGTCGAGGAGACGGCAACCGGACACGACGAACTACCTGTCGAGTACAGGCGCTACCTCGGGATGGTGTCGCACCGTCTTCTCTGGACCGCCCGTCCCGGCGATGTAGTCGTGCTGCCGAACCGACCACATCCAGCGTTCGTCGAACACGTTTGGCACACGCTCGGTGTCGAAGACAACGCAGCCCCGCAGATACTCGTTCCCCCGGTGGGTGCCCGCGACGACCTCCTGCTGTACGAAGACCGGCTGCTAGATGAGGACTTCTGCGCCGAACTCGGCGGGATCGTTGACCCCAGCAAGACCGATGTGCGGGCGTTCTTTCACGATGACGTCGTTGCCGAGCTTTGTGCTCGGCTCGGTGTGCGTGGGACGCCGAGCCGAAGCTTCCTCGAACAGTCCGGGACGGCTCTGGTCAACAGCAAGAGCACCTTCCGGGCAATCGCTTCCGGCCTCGGGCTCTCGGTCCCGGCCGGAATCGTCGCACTGACGGCGTCCGCTGCTGAGGCTTACATCTGGTCACATCTTGCAGAGGGCCGGTCAGTGATCGTCAAACAGGACGGTCACGGTGGCGGGTACGGCAACGAAATCATCCGTTCGCCCGGCGGCCCGTCCGGCTTCGGGGCGTCACGCACGATCACCATCGAGGATCGGCAAGGCCTCGACGCCGAGCTGCTCGGCGCTTGGGACCGGTGGTCCGGCGGCGGCCGTCCCGTGGTCGTAGAGGAATACTCGGCTGACTCCGTCCCCCTTTACGCCGAGTTCTCGATCACAGAGAGCGGTCCGGAACTCGTAGGCCACGGCGAGATGCGCGTCGGAACATCCGACGACGGCCCGACGAACCGTGGTTTAGTGATCCCGGCGATACGCGCCACCGGATCGGGACGGTACCAAGCCTTCCTCGACGAAGCACATCGGCTCGTCGGTGCACTCGGCGCAATGGGCTACCGCGGCTCCGTCAGCGTCGATTCGATCCTGCTACCCGATGGCCGGATCCTCCTCAACGAGTTCAACGGCCGCACGAGCGGCTCCACTCACGTGCACATCCTCTGCCGGGCCCTGCTCGGCGAGGACGCGCTCCTCGACCGGGTCACTCTCGTCCGGAGCAACCGGGCACTGACCAATATCCCAGACGCACTGCGTCGCATCCGAGACGCCGGTCTCTGGTTCAACCGAACGGGGCGGTCGGGCGTCCTCCTGGGCGGCGACGATGGCCAGCTCATCATCATCGGGTCGACGCTTGAGGAAACCGAACGCATCGAGTCGCACCTCGAAGCGCTTTTGGCGCCGGCATGATCGGAAGCAAGGTGGCGCTTGTCATCGGCGGTTCGCGCGGCATCGGTGCGGCCGTAACGCGACGGTTTGCTGTAGACGGCTTCACCGTCATCGCAGCCAGCCGCAGCACACGTACTACCGACAGCCTTCTGGAAGGGCTCGGCAACAGCGTCGCCGGACGGATCGAACGCCGAACGGTCGACGTGCGCGACACCCGTTCGGTCGACGATTTGGTGGCGGGGGTCGTGCGAACACATGGTCGAATTGACGTCGCCGTGAACGCAGCCGGCGTCCCGAGCTGGGGTGAGATAACCGACCTGACCGACAACGACTGGGACACCGTTGTCGACACCAACCTTCACGGCGCCTGGCGATGCCTCAGGGCCGAATTGCGGGCAATGGAACGCGGATCCGTGGTCTCTATCGGATCACGGATCGGTCGCCACGTCCGACTTCCGCTGCAGGGAGCGTACGCCGCTGCGAAGGCTGGTTTGGCAGCGCTGACCGCAACCGCTGCGATTGAGAACGCAGCACGCGGCGTCCGGGTCAACACGGTAAGCCCGGGCCCCGTCGACACCGGGATGGCGCTGTGGCCAGGCGAGGACCAAGCATCGGCCGCGGCGCGAATAAACAGGACGGTCCCTTTGGGACGGCTCGGGCGTCCCGACGAGGTGGCCGCAGCTGTCGCCTGGCTCTGCTCACCAGAAGCATCGTTCGTCGTCGGTGCCGACCTCGTAGTTGACGGAGGTTCTAGTGCCTGAACAAGACCACCCCACAATCGCCGTAGTCGACGCGTTCTCGAGCGGTGTACACCTCGCGCGGGCCCTCTGCCGCCTTGG
This sequence comes from Curtobacterium sp. MCJR17_020, assembly GCF_003234365.2. Classification (NCBI taxonomy): domain Bacteria; kingdom Bacillati; phylum Actinomycetota; class Actinomycetes; order Micrococcales; family Microbacteriaceae; genus Curtobacterium; species Curtobacterium sp. MCJR17_020. Next base: position 28,337 of record NZ_CP126261.1, read on the forward strand.
AGCCAAGGTGGTGCACGTCCGCAGCGCGGAGCGGCTCGACCCCTACTACGAGGCGACGTTCCGTCCCGAACTCATATCGCTCGACCTGGGCTTCGCGCCCATGACCCATCAGCTACGTACGCTCCGCGCACTCCGGGTACGACGGGTTCTGCCCGGAACCGAATCAGGTGTGCAACTCGCAGAGAAACTCGCGGCCCATCTCGACGTCCCCACGAACCTCGACCGGCTCGCACGCGCACGTCGGGACAAACACGCGATGGTGCGAGCGCTTGAGATCGCGGAAGTTCCCGCACCCCGCTCCACCGCGGTCTCGTCCACGCACGAGGCCGAGCAGTGGTGCGCCCGCGCAGGACTCAACGATGCAGTCGTGAAACCCCTCGGAAGTGCCGGGTCTGACAACGTCCGGGTCTGCCACGGTGCCACGGAAATTCGATCGGCAGTCGCTCGCGTCCTCGGCTCCGTCGATCTATTCGGACGGCGAAATGATGCAGCGCTCGTTCAGGAGTACCTGGACGGACCCGAGTTCTACATCAATGCTGTCTCCAGCACCGGCACACATTCCCCGGTCGAGATTTGGCGTTACACGAAGTCAGACGGTCCGGACGGTTCCCGGCTCTTCGATTACGAAGAGCCGGTCCACCCAAACGACGCGGTCTGGCATGACCTATGGTCCTACAGCGTCCGGGCTCTCGATGCTCTCGGTTTCCGGAACGGCCCATCACACCTCGAGGTGATCATGCCTGACTCGCAGCCGCTGCTCATCGACCCGGCAGCGCGATTGGGCGGTGGGGTGCTGCCAGAGACCAACGAGCGATTAGCGGGAACGTCCCACGCCCTCGAGACCGCAACCGCTGCTATCGACCTTCACCAACGCGCTCTGCCGGCCGTCTACCCGGAGACCACGCGCTACGTGTCACTTGTGAACCACCGAGCAGGTACCGCGAAGTTCGACTGGCTGACGGAGTTCCGGCAATTGCCGACCTCGACCGCGGTGCACACAACGCTCGAGGCAGACGTTCCAGTGCCGGTGACCACGGACTTGCTCAGTTCGCCCGGCTTCCTCTACCTACATGGACCGCGCGAAGCTGTGCTCGCCGACTACGCGACGATCCGAAAGCGAGAAGCGGAGGGTTGCTACACGGCGGCGAGCCCGGTATCCCGCTGAGCCGAGTGGTCCGGCGCGAAGGCACCGGGGTTGGCCTGGCCGGCCCCCTGGCGTGCCCGGGCCGTCCACAGCGGTACGGTGTGGTCCCACGTCTGAGCAGTGAGGTCGACCTCGAGTCGTCCAGTGCCCTGGACAGGAAGGCGGTCGCATGTGAGGATCCCCGCGACCGATGCCGCGGCGACCAGCGCTGGAAGAGACGTCGCTCGGAAAACGCTCCGCAGCCGTCCAAGGTGATAATTCACTGTCGCGGTACTGAGGTAGAGCTCCTTGGCGATGCACCGCACTGGCTCTCCCCACGCGAGCAACACCAGGATCTCCACTTGGCGTTCCGTCAGTAACACCCGTTCGCCCGCCACGGTTCTCCCCCTCGTCGTCAATCGAGACTAGAGCGCTTCCCCTATGGATGCACGCTACCCGTCACATGACGTCGCGGCACCGGCGGTCTTCTGGCTGGATCCTGAACATAGCGTCTCGCACCCAATGGCCGTTACGCAAACCCACTGGCCGTTACGCAAACCCACTGCAATCCGCAGTACAAGGCCGGGCTCGCCGCTACTCCTCACACATCTCACAAACGGTCGTTTCCGTACATCAGGAGTGGAGAGCTATCAGTAACTCGGCATGGCGCGGCAGCCAGAATGTGATGCAAGGTCGATCGCGGCCGAGCTCGCGGAACTGTTCGACGTCGCCCGCGCCGCCAAGTACGGAGCGATTACTCGGGGCAAGACTGACGACTCAGCACTCACGTTGCCCTCGGCGACCTGAGCGCCAGACCTCGCGTCGGCGGTCGGTTAGCTGCCGAACGGCCGGCCGGTGCGGAACCCGCCCGCATTCGGTTCGAACGGAACGCTGCCGTTGTGCTCGTTGGCGAGTCGTTCAAGCTCTCGCTCGAGCGCCCCGTCGACCAGTGCCGCGAAGGACCGGTACCCGCCGGGCAATGCGGCTGTGTGGAGTACTGCGGTCTGAGCACGACGCTTGAGGCCTTCCCGCAGCGCCACGGTCGTCGGGATCGTCGCTTCCTTCACCGGCTCGGCGGGCGCGATCTGCTGCCTCGGCTGCTCAGGTGTCACGGGTGCCTCGACACCTGTTCGAACGGGTTCAACGTTGGCGGTGAGTCTGATCGGGCTGTTCGCACCGGGGCGCCGGCGTTCTGGTGCACTCATGCTGCGTTCTTCTCTTTCTCCAGGATGCGCTGTACGTACATCTGCCCGAGTGCGTCGTAGAGCGCGACTGCCTTTCGACCGTCCACCCCGGGCCAGGCGCCCAGGGAAGTGGCGGCGGCGTCAGCCTCGGCAAAACGAGACCACTCGGGAAGGTAGTTTGGGTTCAACAGGTCGGTCCCATCGTCAAACTTGACCACTCCCCCGAGCTTCCAGACGAGCTCGCCGAAGGCGTCAACGAGGCCCTCGATCTGAAAGTCATGCTCCTTGGTTCGCTTCCGCCGTGTGACGACAACGCCAGCCACACGCAGATCCGGATTCATCAGGTCGGCGGCGTGAAGTGAGACGAAGTCCCGGACCCGGATGGCAGCTTCGACGGAGTCGTAGTTTGGGTCAGAGGGGATGAGCACGGTGTTCGCGGCAGCGAACGCCATTTGCACGAGGTGGCCGAGATCAGGCCGGGTATCAATCAAGACGACGTCATACACGTCCGTCCAACCGGTCAGTGCCTTAGTGAGACGACGCACGGCGCCGACGACGCCAGCCTCGGATTCACGATTGATGAGATCAAAGCGTGCCGGGAGGACATCGATCCGCTCCCCTTCTGGCGCCGCTTCTGCATCCCAACCACATGCGACTACCGCAGCCTCCCCTGCGCCATCCTGAGCAGCCGCGATCACCTCGGACATGGTGGGAATCGGTGCGGAAGGATCCCACTCGACCCCGAGCCGCCGGGTGGCGTTCGCCTGGGGATCCATGTCGACAACAAGAACGCGGCGCCCAGCACGCGCGAGGGCAGCAGCCAGCTGGCATGTCACCTGCGTCTTAGAAACGCCACCCTTGTTGTTCGCAATCGCAGTGACGTGCGTCATCAGCCCTCCTAGGCAAGCGTTTGAAGGCTTGTATTGGTTGCAAGCCTTCCGTTCAACTGTATACAAGCGTTGCAACAAAAGCAAGCCTTCCAAGGCTAGTAAGCCAATAAACACTTGCGTTGTGCACGCAGAGGGGCGGGGTGCTTGCGCAAGCCGCTAGCGGCAGCTCCTAGGGGCTGTTGTGAGGCTCATATTCGTGAAGAGTTACAATAAACGCAAGCCTTCCAAGGCAAGTAAGCCCATAAACCCTTGCGTTACAAGTGTTGAAGCCGCACGGTTTGCTCAAGCTACTAGCTCCAGATCCCTGAGCTGTTGCAGGAATCCGCGTCGGACGAACCTCATGGCCGCCTTATGATCAGCGCGGCCGTCGCTCGAGCACGGGTACGCCGGGTACGCCTCCGGTCCGCCGTGGTCGTCGACGGATCGGAACATGACGACCTGCGTGATGGGGGTGCGGTCGCGGCCGCGGCGGCCGGCCTTGCGGATGAGGTGGTTCTGCCACCAGGCCCAGAGGTCGCGCTCATCGACGTACTGCTGTTCCCGGCGTTCGAGGATCCCGTCGACGCCAAGCTGCTTGGCCACATGCGTGCGGAAGTCCTGCAGTCGCCGACGCCAGCCGGTCGGTGAAGCGATCACGAGGGTCCAGCGGCGCATGCGTGCGAGGGCCGCTCGTACGCGACCGCGGGGGAGTCCTGAACGGTCAGCGACCACCTCGGGTGTGTGCTCGTCGGCTGTCAGGCTCTCGTAGACGCGGCGGGCTGTGGGTCCAAGTCCTGCGCGGGTGAAGACATCGTGTCGTCCGGTATCGAGGCGGTCTTCCAGAGCCTCCAGAAGGGTGACTCTCACGTCGAAGAACTCGGCCGGGGGGCGGGCGTTCACATCGTGAAGTGGCCCGACTTGTTCCGCGGGTGTGGAAAACCGGTCTGTGAGCCGCCAGACGGCGGCGTTGGGGCCGTCCGCCTGGCGCCGGCGCGTGATCCATCCGGCCATGTGGAGGCGGCGGAGGGACCGGTCGACGGTGCTCGAGGGGATCCCGGTGGCGATCGCCACGGACCGAAGGGCGGCGCCGACGTCGCGTGAGCCGGAGCGCAGGGAGATCCAGGCGAGGTAGGTCAGGACGGTGCTGTCGTGCAGGTCCGCCTCGGTGCGGGTCCAGCGGCCGGGGGAGGCGGTGAACGCCTGCAGCATGGCCTCGACGACGTCGACGATGCCGGTCAGCTGGGTGAGGTCGCGTTGTTGCCGTTCCTCGGGCGCGTACCGGTACAGCACCGCCCGCTCCTGCGCCTTCGCCCACTGCCGCTCGAGGCGCGCGGCCGCCTCAGCCGCAGTGCGGGGCTCGCGGCCGCCGGCTGGGCGGGTGCGGGTGCGGTAGTGCTCCATGCCCGGTGCGGTCTTCGCGGCGTGCTCGACGTCGGCGAGGGTCCACCCGGACACCGCGGCCGCGAGCAGGCACAGGTAGCCGGTGCGGGACGGGTCGCGGCCGCCGGCAATGGTTCCCATGTGCGCCTCGCCCCACGCCGGCAGCGACCGGTGCACCCGGTGGTGGGCGTCGACGGGGCCGGTGGGGGAAGCGTCTGCGGGATCCACGGCCGGGCGGAGCTCCCGGAACGCCGCAGTGACGCGGAGAAGGTCACCGGCGGTGACGGTGGGGGTGCGGAGCACGTCGACGTCGTCGGCGCCGGCCATCACCTCGGACGCGCCACCGCGTGCGTGCGGGGTCAGGGGTGGGCGGACGGCGCCCGTGCGGTCGTTGCAGAGCAGCCCGTGGTCAAGGGACGGCAGCACGGCGCGTGCGGCGCCGGCGAGCTGCACCATCGTGGCCTTGTCGACGCCGGCGAGGGGCACCCACACGTGGAACCCGCCCGTGGGGCTCGAGCGGCACACCACGTGCGGCACCTGCGCGTCGCGGAGGATCCGCACCAGCACGCCGAGGTCCTCGGCCGCCTGATCGAAGTCCTCCGGGGTCTTCGCGTCGAGGTCGAACGCGGCGAACCAGAACCGCCCGTCAAGGTCGGTGAGATCGATCGTCCACGGCGTCGACGGGGGAGTGTGCCCTGCAGTCGGGAACTTCGACGGGTAACTGTTCGACCGGATCGTCCCGTCCGCCTCCGCGATCATGCGATTCACATACCGACGAGGCGCGATCGCACGCGTCAACGCCCAGGCGGGATCCGGGGAGGACACGCGGGCAGATTGATCTGTACCGGGCGCAGCAACGTGCGTTACGATGGCGACACCTCCTCCTCTCGGGGTGGCGGTACGATGAAGGCTCCCGGCTCCAACCGGGCTTCTTCTCTAGGAAGCTCACGACCTGATCTGTTTGGCGACGTAGCAGGTAGTGAGAAACATGACTTGGGGCCTAGCCCCGGACCCCCGCCTCTGGCGGGGGTTTTGTCGTTAAGCGGCAGGGATAGGCAACTCCACTCGGTTGAGTCGGCGCGGGTCCTCGACAAGCGGCATCGCGCCGTTCTCGGCGACAAGCGACCGCGCTAGCGCGTCGAGGTAGTAGGCGACTGAGACACCGCTCTCTTCGGCGGCATCCTTGAACGCCTGGCGGGTCTCAGGAAGCACACGGCCCTGCAGAAGGACCGTCGGGGCGTTCTGCGCTCGGCTGGCGCGTCGTCCAAAGTCGCTCATAGTGACACCTTGGCGGGAACATGCATGCGCGCAGTCTTCTGGGGCGGCGTGTCGTAAGACTGCATCGATGCTCCTTCTCCTTGCGGGTCGGCAACTCAAGCGACTGGCGAGGGCGGCTCCGTGGTACTCGATGTCGCAGCCCGACCAAACGGCTAGGTACTAGCAAAGTACCCTATTCGCGCACCCGGTCAGCCCTCGATAGGGCCGACGTTGAGGAAAGGAAGCGCGCAATCGAGCGGTGGAACGGCTCGGGCTCGCGGTTGAGCTCCATGCCATGTGGGCAGGGCGCGATCTCCACGAGGGTGGCTGACGCACCTGGTGTGGCGGCGAAGCGCTTGGAGACCTCGAGAGGGACGTCGCGATCGCCAGAGCTGTGGATGAGGAGGATCGGCAGCCCAGCAGGCGGCGCGGGACGCATCCAGCGCGTGGGGATGGCCTTCCGGAGGCCGGCCAGGCGAGCGAGGCCCGGGATCGTGAGCGTGAGAGCCCCCATGGAGCCGAGAACCCCCGGGAATCCTGCTTTGGATGCGCCGGCGCGCAGGGCCGCGAACCAGTCGAGGGCTGGACAGACCAGGATCATGGCGTCGATCTGGTTGCGGAGGGCGGAGCGCGCGGCCGCGTGTAGAGCGATCGTCGCGCCCATTGACCATCCGACGAGCACCAGGCGCTCGGCTCCATGGTTGACGGCGTGACGCATGGCTGCGTCCAGATCGTGCCACTCGTCTGTGCCGAAGGTCGCGGGGAGACCGCGGCCGTCTTCGACGTCGCCGCGGTATCCGATGACGAGGGAGCTCATTCCGGCAGAGAGGGTATCGGGTACGGCGCGGAGGATGGCTTGCCGGCCCGAGTGGATCCCGTGCACGTGGATGGCCCAGGTGGTGGCGCCGGCGACGGGGAAGTACCACGCCTTCCGGGGGTCGCCGTCAGCGGTGATCGCAACCTCTTCGAAGGAGGACGACACCGCCGCTGGAGTGTCGAGGAGGTATCCGCTCCAGACAAGCTTGTCGTCCGCTGCGGGGACGGTCGCGGGTTCGCCCAAAATCGTCCGGCGGACGTGACGGCCGTCGTCATCGAGCACATCCCCGACGAGGATGCTGTGCTGGCCGTCGTGGAAGTACACGCGGTACTCACCCGGAGACCGTGTCTGCTCGTCCGATGGGACGGTGATGCTGGCGGAGTCGACGTCGACGTCGACGACGGTGACGGTTCGCTTCGGCCGTGGGTGAATCGCCTTCTTCGCGACCACCACGCCCGCGGCGGTCGCGGCCGCGATGACCGTCAAGGTGGCTGCCCCTGCTGCTACACCGATAGCGCCCATGCGGTAACTCCCTTCGCGAGCCGTTCGTCGACGCGCTGCAAGTAGCGCTGCTCTTGTTCTGTGACCTCGAGGCGGCCGGCGACGATCTTGTCGCGGAGCTCGATGTACCGCTGCGCAGCAACCACCTCTGCGCTGCCCTGGAGGCGCAGCGGGGGCCGGGCGGTGCTCTGGTCGCGCGCTGACATGACGAACAGGCGGAGCGAGACAAGGCGCCACCGAAGGACAGTGACGAGCCGGCGCAGGGTCCGCCACCCGTGTGCGACACCGATGGCGACGATGCCGGGGTAGAAGAGGCTGTTGAACACGACAAGCATCGCCCGGGAGAACGGGGTCTGCTGCCCGTCGATGAACACTCTGGTGACGTCGACGAGCTCTGCGATGATCGCGAGCACCACGAGCGCAAAGCCGATGATGAACAAGATGTTCACGCCGCGGCGCTGGGGCAAGAGCACGACGATGGAATCGGCGGCAAACCAGCCCATAGCGACCATGTAGATGACGATGTGCACCCACGTGGCCGGGTACTGCAGGTGTTCGTGGATGTACGTCGTCGCTTCCCCGTTGTGACCGGGAATCGCCATGAAAGTGACCGTCTCGGCAAGGAGCACGGTCATCAGGATGGGCAGGCGCGACCGGGCCTCCGAGCCAGCGTGAGCGCGTGTGGCGTCCCGCAGGAACCAGAACGCTGCAGTGGCTGCGAGTACCTGGATCAGATCGATGGCATTGACGTCACCTAGGAGCGCATCGAGGGGTTCGACGGGCCAGACGACGCCCACCGTGGCGATGCCGACGACGGCAAGCGCGGCGGCAAGGAACGCCGGACGTCTCGCTGCATTACCCATCGCATTGACGCGGAGGAGCAGGAGTCCAACTGCAGCCCAGAACGCGGCCGGGATCACGCGAAGGCTTCCTCGCTTGCAGACAGCGTGGACTTCTGGAGGCGCTCGAGCAGGAGCATCGCCCCGCGCTCCGCCACGAGCTCTTCGACGTCGACAGCGCCGGCATCCTCGAGGGAGGTCCGCACCGGCACGCGGGCCCGTGCCGCGGTGATCTCCGCGGTCACGCCGGCATGACCCCGTTCCATGACCTCAACAGGCACGTGGCACCCTCCATGTCCCGCGGCAATGTGCATGAACTCGTGCAGGATCACGAACAGCTGGTAGAGGCGGGGGTCGTCAGGGTGGAAGTACACCCGTCCGGCGTCCGCAGTGTCGAGGTACAAGCCCGTCACGCTCGCGGGGTGGTCACGCGGAGGGAGTGAGTTCAACGGATCGATGATGAGCGGCTTACCGAGCCAGGTGGCCACGGCCGTTCGCAACGTCTCAAAGGTGAGCGGGCCGGCGGGCAGGGACAGCCTGGCGATGGCGTCCTCAGCAAGCTGGGTGGTGAGTCGTTGTGTTCGGATCTTCTTCACTCGGTACCTCCCCGCTCATTTGGCGCCGCGGCGCGGATCGCTTCGGCGATCGCCAGGAGCTCGGCCGGGGATGCTGCGTTGACCGAGCGCGCGGCTATCCCAACACCAGTCTCTGCCAGGGCGATCTCCACTTCCAGCCGTGCGTCGACGAGATCGACGACACCGGGGAGTGCGATGCGCAGCAGGTACTCCGAGGACACATCGAAGAAGTCCGCGATCGCTCGGAGGTCGTCACTGGTCACGTCTGTGGGCTCGCCGGCGAGGAGGCGTTCCCAGTCGGCACCAGCCAGGAGCCGTCCGCGCTTCGCCAGCGCAGCGCGCACCGCACGGTCGACCGGGGGAGCAGGGGTGCGAGCGACGTGGAGGGCGACAAGCTTCCGCAGCCGATGGCCGAGAAGTGCTGGCTCCAGGCGTTCATCTCGGGGAGCGTGCAGACGCTCCATCTCGGTGATGGCCGGTTCCAGGAGCTCGCCGACTGACACGCCGAGCGCTTCGGCGATCGTCTGCACGTCGTTCGTGTTGAACGAGGTCTCGCCGCGGGTGCGCTTGTAGTAGTAGCCGCGGCTGAATCCAGCCTGCGCGATGAGGGCCGGCGTCGTGATCCCGCGCCGGATGCGGAGGTCGTCGACCGCGTCGACGAACGCCCTCGAGAACTCGTTCGGTTCGCCGCTTCCCTGTCTGCCCACGCGATGACCCTATTGGCGTACTAGAGGAACTCTATAAGTCCGAAACAGAGCGCACAGCAACATGCGCAGCTCTAAATAGGGCATACTGAAACGGAGGTTCTACCCCCGGAGGAGGGGAGGCCGACGAGATGGGGCAGCAGGCGCCGAGAGGGGATCGCGATAGTTCAGCACACGGGCTCCCGACAGCGAAAGCAGTTTGCTGCTCCGAACGTTGCGGGAGCCGGTCCTCGTGCTTGGTGGGGGCAGGGATGACGCGCGAGCGCCTGACGGGCCCCCAGCTCCAGCAGGTGACGGAGGCGACTCGTGCGTACCGCCGGGCACGGGCGATCCGGGATGAGGCGATCGCCGAGGCAGCGGTGATCCACGGCGGGGATGACACGGCGTTCTATGCCGGGTTAAGCCCGACGCGGGTCCGGCAGATCGTTCGGGAGCTGCGTCGACAGGGCTGGACCTCGACAAGCGACTCTGAGAGTGAGACGTCGCGATGAGCGGGGCGATGGCAACAGAGCGTCAGCACCGCCACGACCCGCGCGGCGTCGCAGCGCCGCACCTGAATCGCGGCCGTCCGGTGACGTTGCTCCGTTGGCGGCACACGGCTGATGGATGGGTGTACGAGACGCGTGTCGGTGTGTACCTCGGGTCGACTCCCGCGGCGCTTCTGCTTGGCGTCGACGGGTCTGAGCAGTCCTTCGATCGGGACCAGTGGATGGTGGTGTCCCGGTGAGCGAGCAGGGCGGCGGTGCCGGCGGCATCGTTGCCGTGGGCCTGGCGCTGGTGCTCCTCCTACCGGTTGGGGTCGTGACGCTCCTTGGCGGCGGCGATGACTGCACCGTGTCGAGCAGCAGCGTCGCCCAGACGGTTGCGAAGGGATCGATCCCGGAGAAGCCGATCGAGGGCTACGGCAAGGAACAGCTGGCGAACGCGGCCGCGGTCATGAACGCCGCGACGGCACTGCACCTGGACGGTAAGGCGCAGCTGGTCGGGGTGATGACCGCGATGGGGGAGTCGGGGCTGCGGGTGCTGGACTACGGCGACGCGGCGGGACCGGACAGCCGTGGCTTGTTCCAGCAGCGCGCCAACGGGGCGTGGGGGTCTTACGAGGACCGCATGGACCCGACGATCAGCGCGACGAACTTCTTCAGGAAGCTGCAGACCATCTCCGGATGGGAGCAGATGACGCCCTCCCGCGCCGCGAACAAGGTGCAGATCAACTCCGATCCCGACTACTACACGAAGTACGTCGCGGCCGCGACGAAGGTCGTCAACGCTCTTGCCGGCGTTGAGGTCGCCTCGAGCACCGCCGCGTGTGTGAAGGACGGTACCGGCAGCTACGCGGCCGCGAACGGCACGAAGCCGGGCAAGTGGGGCGGCTACGACAACGGCAAGATCCCGCAGGACCAGCTGCAGATCATCCCGTGGACGAAGGACCAGTCCTGGATCGGGTCGATGTACCTGCGCGCGGACGCGGCGCAGTCGCTGATCAAGATGAGCGCCGCGTTCAAGGAGGAGTTCGGCTACGACCTGCCCCTCAACGACGCGTACCGCAGCTTCGCGCGGCAGGAAGAGGCGAAGCAGCAGTACGGCGGCAACGCAGCGACCCCGGGAACGTCGAACCACGGCTGGGCGCTGGCGGTCGATTTCGGCACGACGGCGCACAACACCATCTCCTACAACGACGACACCTACACCTGGTTGAAGGAGCACGCCGGCACCTACGGGTGGGTGCACCCGGCGTGGGCGGAGCCCGGCGGGGTCGGCCCGCACGAGGCATGGCACTGGGAGTTCTACGGAGTGAAGAACGCATGAGCGAGCACAGCACAGCACCCGACACCTTCGACCCGGCCACGGTGCCCCCCTTCCCGGTCATCACGCTGCACCGTGACGAGGAGAACCGCATCATCGTCAACGGCCGCGCGGTCGGTGTGGAGCCGGGTGAGAACTGGCACGCCGCCGGCGTCGAAGCGGTCGCGAAGCTCGCCGCGGACGACGGACTTCCCGCGGTGCGGGTCCGCGCGATTGACACCCCGGACGAGGACGCCGAGTCCGATGCTGGGGCTGAGCACCGGCTGATCATCACCGCGGAGGGCCGCGCCTACCCGGTCGACGAAGAGGTTGAGACGCCGGCGAAGCGGACCCTGCTGACCCGGAAGACGCTGACCGCTGCAATCGCGGGCGGCGCCGTTGTGGCGATCGCCCTCGCCGGAGCGCTCACGTTCAAGCTCACCCACCAGCCGGAACCGGTGGCCACCGCGTGGTCGGCACCGCGGCAGGGAGCGAACATCCCGGTGCCGGTGCCCGCCGGGTACGGGCAGTCGGCCGCGTGGGCCAGGCTCGTCGACGACCGCAGCACGGCTGTGGCCACGGGAGCGCACGAGGTCGTCGTGACCGGGGCCGATGGGAAGAGCCTCCTCGGCATCGACACCCGCTCGGGCCGTACCGTGTGGCGCGGCAAGGGTGCCCCGTCCGGATCCGCGGGCCTGTACCCGACGACGATCGGGGATACCAAGGTCATCGCCACCTCGAGCAGCACCGCGATCACGGCGTGGGTGTTCGAGGGGACGGCAGGCGCGGCGGCGAAGGCGCAGGAGGTCGCGCTGCCGTCGGGGTCTGACGTCACGTTCGACGGGTCGACGCCGCTGATCGACCTGGGCGGCCAGACCGCAGCGACAATCACCGCGCAGGGCAAGCTGCACCAGGTCGACGTACCCGTGGGGGCCTCGCCGGTGCTCGCGACGAGCACCGCGGTGATCGCCTCCGATGGGGACTCCTGGTGGCGGATCGATCGCGACAACACCCGGACGAAGAAGCAGCTCCCACGCCCTTCCGGGGCGAAGGGCGCCGCAGCCCAGGTGTTCGGGCTCGACGACACTCACCTGCTGGCCGTGTGGAAAGCCGACCGGTCCGGAAGGAGCGACCGGGTCGGCGTCATCGACCTGCAGCGAGACGAGGTCATCGACTCTGCCGCTGTCGGCTCGTCCGCGGTGCCGTCCTCAGCTGACGTGCTGCACACCGTCAGCGGCCGCACGGTCGCCGTTGGCGACGTCGTCGTGCAGCTGCACGACGACCGCGTGCACATCGCCACTACCGACGACTTCACGCCCAAAGCGATCAGCGACACCGCGGTGTACGGCACGGCGCAGTCCGCGCCCATCGCGGCCGCGCTCACCGGCAAGGACTCCCTGACCGGGGAGCCGTTTCCCGGAGCGGTCACGGGCACCGGGAAGACCAGCGGCACACCGGTTCTGCCCGCGGTCGTGAACGCCGATGGCGCGTTCGTTGTGGCGCCGAAGGTCGCCGCCACCTATCTCTACAAGGCCCCGAGCATTGGAGCGTCCGAATGAGCCTTCCTGACCCCCGCGTCACCATCACTGACACCGGCAGCGGCTCGGTGACGATCGGCGGCGTCGAGACGCCGCTCCAGGCGGCCACAGCCGGCGGCGCACGTGACAGCGCGATCCTGACCCTCCTGGGGCACGCACGGCAGCTGGGCCGCCCGGTCCTCGCCGGCGTCGTTGACCCGGCAATGGACGCGCCGGTCGAGGTCTGGGGTGAGCTGAGCGTTCTGATCGACCCGGACGGCACCGTCCGCGTGGGCGAGCACGGTGCCGCCCCATACGTGCCCGCTGAGCCGTGGCTCGGCAGCGACGAGCCCGTTGAGGCGGCACCGTCTGTGGACGACGTCGCGCCGGTCATCGAGACCAGTGGGGACGATGACGCGTGGTCGACGGTGCTGCGGACGCCGGCGACGCAGCAGCAGATCGTGCTCGAGGTCACGGGCGGCGACGTCGTCGCGGTGTCGGGGCCTGCGATCTGTGGCCGCCGGCCCGTGCGCGCCACGGCCGAGGACACCGCCGGGCTGCAGGTGCTCGACGACGAGACGTTGTCGCTGTCGCTGTCGCTGTCGCTGTCGAAGACGCACCTACGAATCGAGTGGGCTGGTTCGCAGCCAACGGTCACCGACCTGCACTCGGGCAACGGCACCACGCTCACCCGCCCGGGTGGCGCCGGGGTGACTCTGCATCCCGGCGTGGCCACGGCCATCGCCGACGGCGACGTGCTGACGGTGTGCGACTGGTCCGCCACCGTCCGGCTGCCCCGCTGACTGAACCGAATCGAAAGGAACGAACGATGAGCGCAGCAACACACCTCCCCGTCACGTACACGTGCGGGCACACGGAGAACCGGGACCTGTCGGACAAGCCCGCGGGCGAGCGGGCGCGCAGTGCCCGCTGGTACGGCGAGCACCTGGTGTGCTCCCGCTGCTTCAAGAAGCAGCAGGGCGGCGACGCCGGCGACCGGGCCGCCCGCGACGCGAAGGAGCTCGCAGAAGCCACCGAGGCCGCCGCACGCGACGGACTGCCGCCGGCATTAATCGGCACTGAGAAGCAAGCGGCATGGGCGCTGCAGGTCCGGCACCGGATGATCCGGGACGCCTACGCGGGGCTCGTCGAAACCGGCACCCTCGATGATGCCGACTTCCAGGCGGATGTGCTCGAGCCCGCGGCGCGGATCGACCGGGCCCGGTGGTGGATCGACAACCGCGACCAGCCCGCGAAGGACCTGCCAGACCTCCTCGCCGACCCGGGCACCATCGACGCCGGCGCGTCGACCGAGAACGTGGCGTAGCGCGATGGTGAACCGTTTCGTGGAGTCCACGGCCACGCCCGTGGCTCCCATCGACGAGGTCCTCGGCGGTGAACCCGACGGGCTGTTCGGCGTCGACGCCGAGGCCCTGTCGCTACGCGGGCCCGCAGTCCCGACCGGCGAGCAGGTGCCGATCGCAGCCGACGGCCCGCAGCGGCGGACGGTCGAGATCACGTCCGCGCCGGACCTGGTCGTCGTCGGCCTGCACGGGGGCGCCGGCACGTCCACGCTGGTGCGGCTTCTCGCCGAGGCCGGCGACGGAACGGTGCTGGACGCCGGCACGCAGTGGCCGGTGTTCGCCGGCTGGCAGCGGCCAGGCCCGACGATCCCGGTCGTCGCCGTCGCCCGCACCCACTACGCAGGCCTCGATGAGGTAACCCGCCTCGCCGGGCAGTGGACCAGCGAAGCCCTGCCGGGCGGCCACCTGATCGGCGTCGTCCTCGTCGACGACGCCCCGAAACTCGCCACCGCGCAGCAGACCGCTGCACGGCGTGCGCTGCGCATGACACCCCACGGGTGGCATGTGCCCTGGCAGGAGACGTGGCGGCTTGCCGCTCCGGCCCTGCCCTCGCTCCCACGCCGGGTCCGAGACATCATCCGCGACATCCGCCGCCAGGCGGAGCGCATCACCGAAGGAGCATCCGCATGAACGTCCTCTACACACTCACCGTCCTCGCCGCGAACTTCGACACCTCGGGCGAGCAGCCCCCGGGCGTCGACGGGATCAGCACCGTCATCCGGTGGATCGCGTGGGGCGTCGCCGGCGCCTGCGTCATCGGTGTGCTGTTCGGCCTCGGCTACCTCGGTAACCAGCGCCGCCGCGGTGAGACCCCGGAGCACCTGCAGGGCATCATCGTGTCGATGATCGCCGCCGGATCCACGGCAGCGGTCGGCGGCCTCATCGGCGCCCTGGCTGGCTGACCGGCATGGCTCAGCAGGATGACAACACCGTTCCCGACACCGCGGGCGGCAACGCCAGCCCGTTCACCCCCTGGTGGTTCATCGCCGCCGGCTTCGTGCTCCTCGTCATCGTCGGCCTCATCGTCGCGCTGTTCCTCCCACGCCAGACCCGGGACACGGCACCGGCAACGCCGACAGCGTCGGCGTCCGCCGGCGACGGTGCACCCTCGAGCGCACCCGTCGCCGGCGGGACCGGCGAACCCGCCAGCGACACGTGCAACGTGCCCGTGAAGGACACCGCGATTCCGACGGAAGGGCCCAAGGCGGAGTGGGTGCCGGACGGGTACGTGCTGGTCCCGACGTCGAAGACATACGGGCCCGTCGCGAACGGCTCGACGTGGGGCTGCTTCGCGCACTCGCCGACCGGTGCCCTGTTCGCCGCGGCGAACTTCATCGACGGGGTCTCCGGGCAGCAGTACGCCGCGTTCGCGAAGGAAGCCGCCGTCGACAACACCGCCCGGAATGCGTGGATCGCGGGGGAGGATCCGGACCTGCACACCCAGACCGGCGGCGACGTCGCGCAGTTCTCCGGGTTCCAGTTCATCGGCACCGACGATGACGCCGTGACGGTGCGGGTCTCCGCGCAGCAGGGCAGCACCGTCGGAGCGTGGACGGTCGCGCTGGTGTGGGACACCAGCGCGCAGAACTGGAAGGTCGACTTCGGGACGAGCGATCTCACGGTGGCGGAAGTGACCAACCCGCAGGCGTTCACCGAGTGGTCGATGGCCGACGGGGGAGGCGATCGGTAGTGGCGGACAAGTGCCATTTCTGGCAGGTCGGTTGCAAGCTGCAGAACGCGGCCGATGACCAGATCACCCAGTGGGTGAAGAGCCTCGCGGACGCGGGCCTGGAGTTCCTCAAGGTGATGAACACGTTCTGGTTGATCGCCCCGTCCCCGACGGTGCAGGACAACACCGTCATCGACACGCTGCACAACAACCTGCACTGGTTCACCGCAGCGTTCGCCGTCGTGGGGTTGCTGTTCGCGCTCGGGAAGATCGGCTTCACCCGGCAGATCCGGGCCGGTGGGAAGGGCCTGAAGATGGTGGTGCATCTGGTCCTGGTGCAAGGGGTGTCGGCGGCGTTGGTGACGACGCTGATCAAGACCACCGATGACTTTTCACCATGGATCGTGAACAAGGTCACCGGGCAGGACCTCGACCTGTCCCAGGTGCTGTCGACGGAGCTGATCATGCTGCCCGGGATTGGGCCGGGCATGATGATGGCGCTGTTCGGGTTCATCGGGTCGATCGCGAACCTGGTGCTGATGATCGTGCGGGCCGTGATCATCTCGCTGATCTTCGTGTTCCTGCCCTCGCTGGCCGCCGCGTCCGAGAGCGAGATGGGCGACCAGGCGTACCGGAAGGCGCAAGGGTGGTTGTGGGCGTTCCTGCTGTACAAGCCCGTCGCCGCGGTCATCTACGCGTTCGGGTTGCTCGCGCTGCAGGGTGAACCCATCAAGGACTTGAATACGGCTGGCTCCGCGCTGATGCAGACCACGGAAGGTGTGGCGACGCTCTGCATGGCAGGGCTTGCTCTTCCCGCGATTATCAAAGCGATCGTTCCGGTCGCCGGGCAGGGCGTGTCTGGCATGTTTTCCGGCGGTGCGATCGCCGCGGGTGCCGTGGCCACCGGCGCCGCGATCGTCACCCTCGGTGGTTCCGCGGCCGTGGGTGGCGCGGCAGCAGCCGGTGGTGCCGCCTCGAGTGCGGCGGGCGCAGCCGGGTCCGCTGGCTCTGTAGGTGCGGCGGCCGGTGCGACGCCGTCGCCCGCGGCCGCGGCGGGATCCGCCGGCAGCGCTGGAAGTTCCAGCGCCAGCAGCAGCGGTGGCGGTTCTGCGGCTTCGGGGAGCCAGCCGGCGACCGCCCACAGCAGCGGCAGCAGCGGGCAGGGTCAGCAGCCGGGCGGCAGCGCGTCCGCTGGTGGACAGTCCACCAGCGGTTCGTCGACGCCGAGCGGGTCGCCTGCGACGTCGGGCGGCGCCGGTCCGTCGGGGGCGTCTGGCAGGGACGGTAAGGACGGCTCTTCCGGCGGGAGCGGAGTCGATTTGGGTGCGCTGGCGCAGGGTGCCAGCGGGGCAGCAGGCGCGATGAACAGCGCCGTGGAAGGAGAAGACCGATGAGTGATCAGACCTACCAGTCGCCGACGTACGGCAACATCACCCCGCCCGGGAAGCAGGGGTTCTGGGGCCTGTCGTTGGGGGTGCTCGGCATCGCCGGGTTCCTGCTGTTCATGGTGATGATCGCCACGATCGTCACCCAGTACATCGCCGCCGGCGTGCTGTTCCTGATGGCGATCGCCGTGGTGATCGCGTCGGTGTTCAAGGACAAGAACGACCGCACGATCTACCAGAGAGGCGTCATCCGCATGTTCTTCCGCAGCCGCGAACGCCGCGGCGACACCCTCCTCGTGCAGGGCCCCGCCGGGCGCGCACCCGACGGCCGGACCCGGCTGCCGGGGCTGCTGGCGCCGAGTGAGCTCAGCGAGCACGTCGACACCTACGGGCACCGGTTCGGGCTGATCCGGCTCCGCGGGGTGAAGCACTACACGGTGGTGCTCGAGGTGTTCCCCGACGGTGATGCCCTCGTCGACGCCGACCGGGTGGACTCGATGGTCGCGCATTGGGGTGCGTGGTTGGCGGCGCTGGGTGAGAGCGGCGACATCGTTGGTGCCTCCGTCAGCGTCGAGACCGCTGAGGAGACCGGGCAGCGGCTCGAGCGGATGGTGAACGGCAAGCTCGACGAGACCGCCTCCGACTACGCCCGCGACGTCGCGACGTCCCTGCCGGAAGAGATCCGCGCGAACACGCCGATGGTGTCGACGCGGATCGCGATCACGTTCAGCGGCCGCGGGTTCGACAAGGAAGGCTCCGATCAGGGCCTGCAGGCAATGGCGGCGGAGATCGGCGCGCAGCTGCCGATCCTGATGGTCGACCTCGGGTCCACCGGCGCCGGCAGCGGTGTTCGTGCCTGCACGGCGCAGGACATCGTCGACCACGCCCGCGCCGCCTACGACCCGATCGTGGCGCCCGCGATCGAACAGGCCCGCGCCGACGGCGGCACCGGGCTGACGTGGGCGGACGCCGGACCGGTGTTCCAGCGGGAACACATCGACCGGTACTACCACGACCGTGCCGTGTCGAAGACGTGGGAGATGCACGTCGCCCCGACCGGCACGTTCCGCTCGAGCTCGCTCGGCGCGCTGTTGCGCCCCGTGTCGGGTGTGCTCCGGAAGCGGGTGACGCTGTTGTACCGGCCGGTGTGGGACAAGGACGCCGTCGACACCGTCGGCAAGGAAGGCAACAACGCGGAGATGGTCAACAGCGCCAAGTCCAGTGCCGCGCAGCGGCGCCGGCTCAAAGCCGCACGGCAGAGCGAGGAAGAGCTGCAGGACGGTGCCGGGCTGCTGCTGTTCGGGCTGCTCGTGACCGCGACCACCACCAGCACCGCCGAGTTCGCCCGACTCGACAAGGTCATCCCGGGACTGACCTCCCGCGCCGGCCGCCTCCGGATGCGTGAAGCGCTCGGCAACCAGGCCGTCGCATTCCAAGCCGGTCTCCCGCTCGGCGTCGTGCCGATGATGCACGCCCCGCTGGGCCAGTTCGTTCAGGAGTGGATCTGATGACAACACGTACCCCGCTCGGGTTCCGAGCAACACGAGAAGACGTGCAGGAGTCGTCGATGCAGCTGACGCGCCGTGAAGCACGACGGCTGGACCGGCAGGTACGCCGCGTGTCCGCGAGCGTTACCGGTGTCGCCTCGGAGAAGCGGTCGCTGCGGGACCGGGTGTTCGGAGAAGCCAAGGACCAGGCGTCGACGTCGTCGACGCCTGGTCCGAAGGGGTGGATCGTGCCCGGTGCGGGTCGGGTGAACCACATCGAACCGCACCCCGAAGGACTCGGCACCAGCGTGCACGTGTGCGGGCTGTGGCCGTTCGCCCTCGGCGCCGGCGCACCGATCGTCGGCGTGCCGCTCGGCCGCCACCTGCTGAACAGCTCCACGGTGTGCGCCGACCCGATCTCCTGGTTCCTCACCAAGCGGATCAACAACCCGTCCTGCTTCATCATCGGCCGCCCCCACCTGGGCAAGAGCGCCCTGACGAAGCGGATCATCACGGTGCTGCGGGCGTGGGGTGTGCTGCCGATGGTGCTCTCCGACACCAAGGGCGAGTACTCCGACCTCATCCGGGAGCTCGCCGGTCAGGTGATCCGGCTCGGCCGTGGCCAGTCGGCGGTGAATCCGCTCGACTTCGTCGACATCATGACCGAGCTCCGGCAGATCGGTGAAGGCATCGAGGACCCCACCGCACGGGCGCAGGCAGTGAAGCGACGCGAGGAAGCGCTCGAGGAGATGCGCGGCCGCCGCATGACGACGTTCATGGGGCTGCTCTCGATCGCCCGGAACGGCCGGTTGGAGAACCACGAGTCGAACGTCATCGCGGCGGCGCTGACGATGCTCGACGAACGCTTCACCGACACCGCACCGCTGATCGACGACGTCGCCGCGCTCATCCGGTCGCGGCCGGAACGGCTCGCAGAGATCGTGCAGGACCGCGGCGTCGAGGAACGGTACCGGGACCGCACGGAAGCGCTGCTGGACACCCTCGGTACCCTCACCGGTACCGGCACGTTCGGTGGCATGTTCGCCCGCCCCACCACGGAGCGGGTCAGTATGGGGCAGGCGTTCTCGTTCGACCTGTCCGCCATCCCGGAGTCCGAGGTGGAGCTCCTCGGCGCGGTGCAGTCGGTGTGCTGGAACTACGGGTCCGCGCTCGTGTCTGCGCAGAAGCACCTCTCCGAAGCGGGCCTGCGACGCTCGCAGCACTACTTCCTCGTCATGGACGAGCTGTGGTTGGCGCTGCGCGCGTCGAACGCGATCGTCTACTACCTCGACTCCCTCACCCGGCTGAACCGGCAGCGGGGCATCGGGCAGGCGATGATCACCCACACGATGGACGACCTGCGTCTCTCGACCGATGAGCTGACGAAGATCGCGTGGGGGTTCGTCAGCCGGTCCGCGATGGTGTTCCTCGGCGGACTGTCCGAAGGGGAGATGGGCAACCTCGCCACCGTGTTCAGCATGACCAAGCGGGAGCGGGGCATGATCACCGACTGGTCCGGTGAGGGCTCCGACACCGGACCCGACGGCGTCACCGCGGAACCGCCCGGCCGCGGAAAGTTCCTGTTGAAGATCGGCAAGCGGCCGGGGACGCCATTCAAACTGCATCTCACCGCGCGGGAGATGGGCACGAACGACACCAACCGCAACTGGACCGACGACGCTGCAGCCGGGTACGACACGGCGGGAGCGGCAGCATGAGCGTCAGTACCCGGCAGCCGAACCGGCGTCCACAGCCGGGCAACGACCTGGGTCCCACGATCGGGTTGGCGTGCGTCGCCGGCGGCACGGTCGGCGGTGGGCTGATCGCGTGGGCGGGATCGCTGGTCAACCCGTCCGTGCAGGCGATGGCGAACCACGGACCGTCGCAGGTGCTCACCGGGTACCTCGGCAGAGATCTCGACGTCACCGGGCCGCAGGTGCTCGTCACCGGGCTGCTGCTCGGCGCCGGCGCCGGCATCGTCGGCTACAGCGTGTGGATGTTCCGCGGGTTCGCCAAGCAGGGCACCCGCGTCGACGGGAAGGCGCAGTACATGGCGGGCAGGGACGAGACGATCGAGTTCTACGAAGCGGCCGCGATCGCCGACAGTGAACGGCTCCGCGCGACCGGCGCCGGTGTCGGCGTCACCCTCGGCACGCACGTGAACACGAAGGAGAAGCTCTACGCCTCGTGGGAGTGGGTGCAGATCTGGCTCATGGGTCCGCGAGCCGGGAAGACGAGCTGCGTGTGCGTTCCGCAGATCCTCGAGACCCGCGGGCCCGTGATCGCGACGAGCAACAAGCGCGACATCGTCGATATCACCCGCGGGCCGCGGTCCGAGAACGGCGTGGTGTGGGTGCACGACGTGCAGGACATCATCGGCGAAGCGCCCTCGTGGTGGTGGAACCCGCTGTCGTTCGTGCGGGACATCCAGACCGCGGAGAAGCTGGCGGACATCTTCATCACCTCGTCAACGTCCGCAGGCGCCAAGCAGGACGCCTACTTCGAGTCCGCCGGCAAAGAGACACTGTCCCGGCTGTTGCTCGCCGCAGCGCTCGACGAACGGCCGATTACGGATGTGTTCAAGTGGGCGAACAACCCCGACGACCAGGACGACCCGGCCATGCTCCTCATCGGGCACGACGAAGCACACCTCGGGGAAGCACTCGGCAGCACGCAGGGCCTCACACCGAAGCAGCGCGACGGCATCTACGGCACCCTGCGGCCCTGGATCGGTGTCCTCGGGATGCGCAGCGTCGCCCCATGGATCACCGACAACGGCACCGACCGCCCGCACCTCGACACCGAAGCGTTCGTGACGTCGACGGACACCATGTACCTGATCTCCAAGGAAGGTGGCGGATCCGCTCGAGCGATCACCGGCGCCCTGACCATGGCGCTGCTCGAGGCGGCCGAGCTGGTTGGGTCGCGGCAGGTCGGTGGGCGCCTGACGACGCCGCTCATGGCGGTCCTCGACGAGGTCGCGAACGTCTGCCGGTGGCGTGAGCTGCCGGATGTGTACTCGCACTACGGGTCCCGCGGCATCATCATGTCCGCGTTCTTCCAGTCCCGTCAGCAGGGCGTCGAGGCGTTCGGTGAGACCGGGATGGGCAAGCTCTGGTCCGCCGCGAACGTCCGCGTCGTCGGGTCCGGTCTGTCGGAGGATTTCCTGGAGTTCGTATCGTCGTCGATCGGCCCGTACGACGCGGTCTCTGTGTCAAGGAGCACGCAGGTCGGCGGATCGTCGACAACCCGAACGCTGCACCAGGAACCGATCTTCACGAAGGCCGAGCTGACCGCGATGCCGAAGGCCCGCGCGGTCATGCTGGCGTCGCAGACACCGCCGGTGCTGGTGCAGCTCGACCACATCTCCAAGCGGCCCTACGCAGCCGCCGCGAAGGCGTCACAGGAGTACTACGAGGCCCGCGCCGCGAAACAAGGTAAGCCAGTGCGTCGGGCGACCGGCGCGAGTGTCACGAGCCGGAAGTAGGTGCACTCATGGAGGGATTCGACGAAAGCGAGCCCGAAGCAGCCGGCGCGACCCCGGGCCTGGCGATCGAGCCGGTGTACGAAAGCGTGTACGAGTTCGTCGACGGGTTCGTGCGACCGATGTTTCGGAGGAACCCCAAGCGGTACCTGTGGGCGGAGAACTGGTTCGACTACCCGGAAGTCCTCGACCGGTTCGAGGCCATGTGGCGAGCATGGGAATGGGACCGTCTCCCAGAGCAAGCAGGGATGACCGGGATGGCCGCATTCTGGAAAGACACCTTCGACCCGCTCATGGACGTCATCACGAGCGAGGATGGCCCGTTTTGGCGGCTTTCGACCGACAAGTACAAGAGCTCCCACGCGGACGTGCCAGAAATGTTTCCGGCGCAGCACCCCTAGATGCTGGTCTGTGAACAGCGAGCGAGAGAAGCACCCTGCGGGAGCGCGGCACTCGTGAATTCGGAGTGCCACCGGCTGCGCGATAGTGGGTCACCTCGACGTGGCAAATCTCGCGGGTCGCGATAAGTTCCTGCCCGCCCCGAATGATCGATTCGCATGCTGGTAGGTGAGGAGGGGATCGGCCCCGGGCGAACGAGCTGGCCACAGTCTGCGCGCCAAGTTTCAAGCTGCGGCTCATGAGGTGTGCGGCAGCGGGGCGCTTGATCAGGGCCGCCCACTCCTCCTCTTCGCGTAAGTACCCCTTTAGGGGCGTCTCGGGCTGCAGAATGCGTTTTGTTGCCGCGATGACTCCGTCGGGCAGATCCGCAATTCGCCGTGCGGTCCGGGCGACGGCCGCGTCCAGCTCGTCGTCCGGCACAACCCGGTTGATCCACCCGAACGCCGCAGCGGTATCTGCGTCGACCGCGTCGCCGGTGAGGATGATCTCCAGGGCGCGATGCCGGCCAACGCGTTCGAGGAGGTACTGGGTGCCACCGCCCGCCGGGACGATACCCATGAGTGTCTCGATCTGGCCGAGCTGACCGGTGGAACGGCCGGCGTAGGTGATATCCGCGGCGGCGACGAACTCTGCGCCGCCACCTCGCGCGATACCGGCGAGCTTCACAATGGTGACCTGTGGTTGGCGGCGGAGCTGCTCGCCGACGGCTTGGAACACGTTGGTGCCATCCGGTGTGCTCTCCGAGAGCGGCCCGAGGACGTCCATCTGCTCACCGAGACGCATGTCGACGTGAGCGATGAAGAACCCTGGGACTGCGCTTTCGAACACGATCACCCTCGCGGCAGGGTCAACGGCCAGCCGACCGAGGGCGTCACGCAGCTCGCGGATGACGGTTGCACTCATTGCGTTGACGGGCGCGTTGTCGATCGTGAGGGTGACAATCGCCCCCTCTCTACGCTCGCGGATCGTCTCGGGGGTTGCGGTGGCGGTCATGGTCATCCTTTCGATGGGGGATCGGCGCTACTGGGCTCCCGCAAATTGCCGCTCCTTGCGATCAGCCGACAGGATCGACTGCGTAAGAAAGGGTCTTAGACCGCTGCCGCGCGGCGCTTCCTCGCCGACGCGGCGGTCTGTTCCTTCCAGACGCGCCTGGGAACTTCTTCACCGACACCATGATCGTTGGGGGACGTCCCTCGGTTCTGATCCACAGGGGCTTCATCGACATGCGTCTTCCAGTCGTCGGACGACGTCATCGAGGTAGCCGTGGACCGGCGAGTGGCTCACGCTAATCATGCGGAGCACCTCTCCGTAGGTCGTTACCCCAATCATCGTCTCGTCCTTAATCTGGCACAGCAGTGTGGGCCCCCAGGCCGCGGCCGGGCGGATCTCAAGTTCCTCGGGGACCTCCAGCACTTTCACGTTGCTGACCGACAGGTCGAAGGCGAGGAGACCGAGGAAGTCGATGGCGGTGTCAGTGTCGCCGTTGGGGTGAATGTACTGCTGGATAGCCTGCGAGCCGGCCGCGACACCGGCGGTCGACCGTGCCGCGCTCAATTCGGTCGTTGTTGCTCGAGCCACATCCCAGAACACGGCTTCGGCAGGAGCCGACGAGACGGTGATTGTCGCGGTGTGGTGGTCGACGACATCCGGTTCGCTCCGAAGGATTGGGCGGAGATCGAAAGGGGTGAGCGTCTGAACTGCGGACAAGTCGCGGGCTTCGCTGAGCGCTTGGGCGGCCGCTGTAACGATGGCACCGTGCACGGTCGTCCCTTCGAGCCGTGCCCGCGCGACCAACCGATCGGTTGCATCGACGCTCAGTGCGGTCGCGGTCACCGTTGGACGTCCGCCGTCTCGAGGCATCATGCCTGACCGATCCAGTGCTGGGAGCTCGGGGAGCTCTTCCTCTGTTGCCGACTCGTTGGGCGCCGACGACTGCTCGAAGAGCCCGAGCGGGCGGCAAACGGGTACAAGCAGTACGGCAGCAGGCATCTCATCCGGCTCCTGCAGGTACGCCGACTCCGCGACCTCGGAGTCGCCTTAGGAGACATTCAGGCCCTGGGCGAGACGACCGAGGTCGCAGCCGGTGCCCTGGCCGTGATCGAGGCAGACCTTTCTCGCACCATCGAGCGTCTGGAGAGCACGCGGGATGAGGTTCGGTCGATCCTCGCCGGACGCGGCGGAGTCGACGTCCCAGCTGGCACCGGGACGATCAGCGATCGGCTGTCAGGGTCGGAGCGGTCATTGATGCTGGTCTACTCGCGGTTGTACGACGAGGCCGCAATGGGCGACATGGGGCTCATGGTCCGAGCGCGACCGGATGACGAGGACCTGGGCGGAACATTCGACGCTCTTACCACCGATGCGGACGAGGCGACCCGTCACCGGCTGGTGGAGTCCTTCGCGGCAACGATGGCCGCCCATCTTGCCGAGCACGACTGGCTCAGCGCACCCGAGGGCCGCACCTTGCAGTCCGCGGAAATGACGAGAGAGGTGTTCGTCGAGACCATTCAAGAGCTTTACAACGAAGCGCAGCTGGACGTGCTCGGTCGCGCGAGCGTGCGTGCGCAGGAGCTCCTCGAGGGCCACTTCCAGAATGCTGGGACCGATCCCAACCAGGTCAACTCGGTGATACCGCGTGCTGCAGGTTCGTGATCAGCTGCTGCCGATCCTGGCCGTCTACGTGAAACCGCCACATTGGTGTTCCGGGGGCGCTGCGCCATGACTCGCTGAGCGGGCTGTTGTCGACGGCGTCGAAGCCGAGCTCGTCGTACAGCCGTGCCACGGTGTCAACCGCCG
This sequence comes from Curtobacterium sp. MCJR17_020, assembly GCF_003234365.2. NCBI lineage: Bacteria > Bacillati > Actinomycetota > Actinomycetes > Micrococcales > Microbacteriaceae > Curtobacterium > Curtobacterium sp. MCJR17_020. The sequence goes on from NZ_CP126261.1 coordinate 53,472, forward strand.
CCACACTGTCGCTGGAGACCACCAGCGCCTTACGGTCGGGCGCCCCTGCTGGACGGGCGAGGCGGCGCAGCGCGGGGAGCTTGTCGACGTCGGACCGAGTCGACGTCGGACCGAATTGTGAACCGGGGGTGGAACTGCACGTGGCTGAATGCCTTTACGATCCGGGACGCGGGGAGCTGCTGCTGCCGGAGTTCGTGAACGGTCACTGCGCCGGTGTCGATGGCAGCGATGTTTCCGTCACGCCACACCATGTAGTTGTTGTTGTCCAACACAATCTTCCCGGCCAGTTCGGCTGCGGGAAGGTCAGTGTCGGGGGCGTAGGGGAACCCGAGAAACGCGATGTCGGCTTCAGCTGCCGCGTCGGCCGCCCAGGCGGCGCTTGCTCGAGGGCCGAGATGCCGCACCAGGTCGTCCAAGCTCCGAGGGGTCCGGGAGTTCGCGACGACGACGCGGTGACCGGCGTCGATGAGCGCTTGTGCGAGAACGCTGCCGGCTTGCCCGGCCCCGATGATGCCGATCGTGCTCATGATGGCGTGTCGCCTCTTTCCGTTCGCGAGGCGCCGATTTCCGGTGCCCTCGTAGTGCTGCCGAGCGCTGTGTGCGCGGGTGGGTCCTGCAGGCGGTCGCCGTCGTCCGCCTGCAGGACGTGTTACCGCGGTGCGGCGGGGTTGCGGATCAGACGAATCCGCCGCTGGTGTGGATCACCTGTCCGTGCACCCAGCGCAGCGGACCGGCGAGGGGCCAGGACGACGTCGGCGATGTCGTCGGGCTTGCCGATGCGCCCCATCGGCGTCATGCCCTCCAGGCACTGGCGGGCGGCGACCGGATCGGGGTTGCTGTTGAAGTCGCTCTCGAGCATGTCCGACTCCGTCGGTCCGGGAGCGACCGCGTTGACGGTGATATCGCGGCCGGCGACCTCCTTCGCGAGGACGCGGGTCGCCGCTTCAACACCTGCCTTGCTGGCGACGTAGGCCGTGTATCCGGGGGCAAGGACTCGGGTGACGGCGGTGGAGATGTTGACGATCGACCCGCCCGCGCGGACGGCTTTCGCGGCCTGCTGGTCCACCAAATCTGGTAGCCGAGCTCAAGGTCGCGGATGGTGCGGGCCATGGGATGTGGAGCCGGCGCGCGGTTATGACGGCGGTGGCCCACCCAAAGCAGGTGGTTCACCCCATAGATCCGCACGCTTCAGCGATCAACGCCCATGCCAGCGATCTCGCCGCAACCGATCCGTGTCCTTCTCCCGGTTAGGCGCCTGGGATGACTTCGGCGGCGCGGATCTCCTCGATGCGCTCGGACTGCCCACCGACCTGCTCGAGTTCGTGGGCGAGCTCTTCGAGCTCGGCGCCGCCGGCCATCATGCCGGTGAGTTCCGGCAGGGTGATGCCGCTCTTCTCGAAGTACCCGATGCTCTTGCCGCGACGGAGCAGCAGGAAGCGGTCGCCCACGGGGTAGGCGTGGTGCGGGTTGTGCGTGATGAAGATGACGCCGAGACCGCGGTCGCGGGCCCGGAGGATGTATTTCAGCACGACACCGGACTGCTTCACGCCGAGCGCGGCGGTCGGCTCGTCGAGGATGAGCGCCTTCGCGCCGAAGTAGACGGCGCGGGCGATCGCGACGCACTGCTTCTCACCACCGGACAGGGTGCCGATGGGCTGGTCGACGTCGCGAAGGTCGATGCCCATGTCGAGCAGCTCCTGCTTGGTGATGCGCTTCATCGCCGGGACGTCGAGCATGCCGAGCCGGTTCCGAAGTTCCGAGCCGAGGAAGAAGTTCCGCCAGATCGGCATCAGCGGCACGACCGCGAGGTCCTGGTAGACCGCGGCGATGCCGGCGTCGAGGGCGTCTCGCGGCGACGAAAGCTTCCGGTCCTCGCCCATGATCGAGAAGGTACCGGCGTCGTGCTGGTGGAGCCCGGCGATGATCTTGATCAGGGTCGACTTGCCGGCGCCGTTGTCGCCGAGAACGCACGTCACGCGGCCGGAGTCGACGTCCATCGTGATGTCGGACAGGGCGATGACGTTGCCGTAGTGCTTGCCAACGTCCCGGAGGGCGATGAGGTGCGGTGCGCCTGCGACGGTCTCGGACGTCTCCGACACCGGCACCTCGACGGCCTGCGTGGTGGGGTTCGCAGTTTCGGGCATCATTTCTGCTCCGCTCGTTTCTTGACGATGAGGTTGATGATGGTGGCGAGCAGCAGCATGAGCCCGAGGAAGAACTTGAACCAGTCCGGGTTCCACTGCGCATAGACGATGCCCTTGTTCGCCATCCCGAAGATCAGGGCGCCGATGGCACCGCCGACCGCGGATCCGTAGCCGCCCGTGAGCAGGCAGCCGCCGATGACAGCGGCGATGATGTAGAGGAACTCGTTTCCCACACCCTCGCCGGACTGCACGACGTTGAAGGCGAACAGGTTGTGCATGCCGCCGATCCAGGCGCAGAAGCCGACGCCCATGAACAGGCCGATCTTCGTCTTCGTGACCGGGACACCGACGGCGCGGGCGGCGTTCTCGTCCCCGCCGACGGCGAAGATCCAGTTGCCGACCCGGGTGCGGAGGAGCACCCAGGAGGCGATGATCACGAGCGCGATCCAGATGAACACGGTGATCTTCACCGTGATGCCGAAGACCGGGACGTCGGCGGCGAACATCTGCTCCGCCAGCGCGAAGCCGTCGAGCTGCGAGACGTCCAGCGTCGACACCGAGCCGGACACCAGGCGGGTGACCGCGAGGTTCAGGCCGGTGAGCATCAGGAACGTCGCAAGGGTGACGATGAACGAGGGGAGCTTCGTCCGGACGAGGATCCACCCGTTGACGAAGCCGACGCCGAGCGAGAAGACGAGCGCGAGCAACACGCCCACCCAGACGTTCGTGGAGAAGTACCAGGCGAACAGGCTCGCGGTGAGCGAGGAGGAGATGACCCCGACGCCGGCGGAGAGGTCGAACTCTCCGCCGATCATGAGGAGCGAGACACCGACCGCCATGATCCCGATGGTCGACGAACCGTAGAGGACCGTCGAGATCGAGTCGGGCTGCACGAACACCGGGGCGATGACGGCGAAGAACACGAACATCGCGATCGCGCCGACCACCGCACCCACCTCGGGGCGGCCGAGGAGCTTCCGGACGGGGCTCCGGGCGGCGAGCCGCTCGTCACCCGCGAGGACGAGCCCTGCGGCGGTCACCGCAGACCGTCCTCGGCGTACTGCAGGACCTTGCCGATGTTCGACGAGTCGACGATGGCCGGTCCAGTCAGGGTCGGCTTGCCGCCACCGAGGACGAAGCCGCCCTGCTTGTAGAGGACGATCGAGTCGATCGACTCGTAGCCCTGCATGAACGGCTGCTGGTCCACGGTGAACAGGACGTCGCCGGACTTGATGCTCTTGGCGAGCGAGGCGTTGAGGTCGAACGAGGCGACCTTGATGTCGCTGCCGGCGGCCTTGACCGCCTTGAGGATCACCGCGGTGTACGGGGCACCGAGCCCCACGACGACGTCCGCGCTGCTGTCCGCCTGGAGCTTCGCGGTCACCGTCGACTGCACGGCGCTGTTGTCCGTGCCGTTGACGTAGAGCGTCTCGGTGTCGGGCAGGACCTTCTTGATGCCGCCGCACCGTGCTTCGAGTGCGACGTTGCCCTGCTCCTGGATGACGCAGATCGGCTTCGACAGGCCCTGCTTCTCCAGCTCGTTGCCGACCGCTTCGCCGGCGACCGACTCGTCCTGCCCGAAGTGGGCCAGGATGCCGAGCGCCGAGTAGGCGTCGCTGCCGGAGTTGAAGGACACCACGGGGATGCCGGCCTTCTCGGCTGCCTGCACCGAGCTCTTCAGCGCGTCGGGCTTGGCGAGCGACACCGCGATGCCGTCCACCTTCTGGTCGGTGTACTGCTGCACGAGCTGTGCCTGCTTGGATCCGTCGGGGTCGGAGGCGTAGAGGAGCTTGACGCCGTCCTTCTTCGCGGCGTCCTCGGCACCCTTCCGGACGATGTCCCAGAACGTGTCGCCGGGGGCGGCGTGGGTGACGAGGGCGATGGTGAGGCCGGAGTCCTTGCTGGTCCCGCCGGACGAGTCGTCGTCGCTCGATGCGACACGCCCCCCCCCCCCCTGCGAGGAACAACCGGCGAGGACGAGGGCACTGGCCGCGAGCGCGGCGGTGATGCCCATGACTGCAGAGATGCGCTTCACGGAAGACTCCTTTGTCCAGTGGTTCCGCTGTGGTGCACGGGTTCGACGGTTCCGCCGAGGTGCTGTCTGAGAGTCAGCGACCTTGCCAATTCTCACCTGGCGGGTTGTCTGTCCGGCGTACGGTATAACGAATCACCCTGGTCCACAAGAGTGGAACCTCGTGATCGGCGCCTGTTACCCTGTGAACAGTCCGTCCGTGGTGTGAGAACTACGGGAGTCGATGACGAAGGAGTCAGCATGTCTGGACAGGGTCAACCGCGCGGAGCGCTCGAACTGCCACCCCTCACGACGGGACTGCACCGGAAACGAATCGGTCTCATCTCGGTCGTCGCCTGCCTCGGCGGCCTGCTGTTCGGGTACGACACCGGCGTCAGCAACGGCGCCGAGATCTCGATCCAGTCGCAGCTCGGGCTCGACGACATCGGCCTCGGTGTCGTGATCTCGTCGCTCGTCTTCGCCGCGGCCGTCGGCGGCCTGATCGGCGGTCCGGTGTCCGACCGCATCGGCCGGCGCTCCACGATCCTCGCGATGGCGGTCTTCTTCTTCTGCGGCACGCTGCTCGCGGTGTTCTCGCCAAACTTCGAGGTGCTGCTGGCCGGACGCATCGCCGTCGGCCTGGCGGTGGGCGCCGCGTCCATCGTCGTCCCCGTGTACCTGGCCGAACTCGCACCGCTCGAGATCCGCGGCATGATCACCGGGCGCAACGAGCTCGCGATCGTGAGCGGGCAGCTCGCCGCGTTCGTCATCAACGCGATCATCGGCATCGTCCTCGGCGACGAGGGCGGCGTGTGGCGCGTCATGTTCTTCATCTGCGCGATCCCGGCCGCTGCCTTGTTCATCGGCATGCTCCGGATGCCGGAGTCCCCGCGCTGGCTCGTCGAGCACGGTCACGACGAGCGGGCGCTCGCGATCCTCAAGACCGTCCGCAACGAGGGCCGTGCCGAGGCCGAGCTCGAGGAGATCCGTCGGGTGACGGCCGAGGAGCCCAGCGAGACCCGCCTGAACGGGCTGAAGGCCCTGTTGTCCAGCCGCTGGCTCATCCGCATCGTCCTGATCGGGTGCGGCGTCGCCATCGCCCAGCAGGTCACCGGCATCAACTCGATCATGTACTACGGCCAGCGCATCCTGATCGAGTCCGGGTTCGGGGCGAACGCCGCACTCATCGCGAACATCGCCCCGGGCATCCTCGCGGTCGTCGGCGGGCTCATCGCCCTCCGGAACATGGACCGCGTGGACCGTCGGAAGACGTTCATCCTCGGGCTCTCCCTGACCACGACCTGCCACATCCTGATCGGCGTGTCGTCCCTGGTGATCCCGGACGGCAACCCGATCCGCCCTTACGTGCTCCTGTTCCTGATCTGCGCCTTCGTCTTGTCGATGCAGTCCTGCCTCAACATCGCGGTCTGGGTGTGGCTGGCCGAGATCTTCCCGCTCAACATGCGCGGCCTCGGGACCGGCATCGCGGCGTTCGCCGGCTGGCTGATGAACGGTGTCCTGGCCCTCTACGTGCCGTCGCTCATCGAGGGTGTCGGCATCACCGGAACGTTCTTCCTCTTCGCCGTGATCGGTGCCATTGCGTTGGCGTTCATCGTGACGCAGGTACCGGAGACCCGAGGCTGGTCGCTCGAGAAGCTCGAGGAGGAGGTCACGACCGGTGCGATCTACATCGACACCATCAAGGGCAAGGCGAAGCGGGCCGGTCGCGACGAGCGGTGACCGTGCTGCAAGATGTGGAGCATGGCTGACGACGGGTCCACCACAGCGGGGCGGCGCGCGACCATGCGGGACGTCGCCGACCGTGCGGCGGTGTCGAAGTCGCTCGTGTCGCTCGCGTTCAGCTCACCAGGTTCGGTCAGCCCCGAGCGCCTCGCTCGGATCCTCGACGCCGCCGACGTGCTGGGGTTCCGGCCGAACCGGGTGGCGCGCTCGCTCAACGGCGCCCGGGACGACTTCGTCGGGATCCTGGTCGCCGACTCGCGGAACCCCGTGCTCGCCGAGGTCGTCGACGCGGCGCGGGTGTCCCTGGCGTCGGGCGGTCGCCTCGGGCTGATGACCAGTGCGGTGCTGCCGAACGGTTCGTCACGCCCGCGCCTCGACCTCGACGCGGTCGCGATGCTCGGTGACCTGCAGCCGTCCGGGCTCATCGTCGTCGGGTCGGTGCCGACCATGGACCGGGTCGTGCAGGTGATGGGCGCCGCCCGCATCGTGATCGCCAGCGCACGGCCCGGTCGGCTCGCCGGTGCTGCAACGGTCCGCGGGGACGACGAGGTCGGGATCCGGCTCGTCGTCGACCACCTGGTCGACATCGGGCACCGGCGCATCGGGCACGTGGGCGGAGCCGGGGGCCGCGTAGCAACCGGGCGTGTGGAGGCCTTCCGTGCAGCGGTCCATGAACACGGGCTCGACGGGGGGCTGGTCGCCGAGAGCGACTTCTCCGAGGCTGCCGGGTACCGAGCGGCCCTCGAGCTGCTCGACCGGGACGAACCGCCGACGGCGATCACGGCCGTGAACGACCTCGCCGCGATCGGCGTGACGGCGGCCGTCCGGCAGCGCGGGCTCACCGGCTCGGTCGCGGTCACCGGGTACGACAACACGTACCTGGCGGCGCTCGGGGCGGTGGACCTGACGTCCGTCGACCCGGACAACGCGGCGATCGGGCGACGTGCCGCGGAACTCCTGCTCTCGGAGGAGAACCCCGGCGAGGTGCTCATCGCGCCGACGCTCCGGGTCCGGTCGTCGTCAGTACTGCGCCGAGGTTGACATCGGCGAAACCGGGGTCGTACATTGAACCGGTCCAGATTTTGGACCGGTTCAAAATCCTCGCCAGGAAGCAAAGGAGCACCCGTGGCAGAGAACAGCGCACCCCGCTCGGTCGGAGTCGGCCTCATCAGCGTCGGCTGGATGGGGCGCCTCCACTCGCGCTCCTACGCCCTCCTCCCGCTCGTCTACCCGGAGCTCGGGCTCCGTCCCCGACTCGTCGTCGCCGCCGACGTCGCACCCGCCGGTCGCGACCACGCGAAGGACGTCCTCGGCTACGAGAAGGTCGTCTCGGACTACCGCGAAATCCTGGCCGACCCCGAGGTCGACGTCGTGTCGATCTGCGCCCCGAACTCGCTGCACGCCGAGATCGGCATCGCCGCGGCCGCAGCCGGTAAGCCGTTCTGGATCGAGAAGCCCGTCGGCCGCGGGGCGGAAGAGACCGAGTCGGTTGCTGCCGCCGCTGACGCCGCCGGGGTCGCGACCACCATCGGCTTCAACTACCGGCACGTCCCGGCGGTGCAGCACGCACGGCAGCTCGTCCTCGACGGTTCGCTCGGCCGGATCACCAACGTCCGCGGTCGGTTCTTCGGCGGCTTCTCCTCGAACCCGGAGGACCCGCTGACGTGGCGCTTCGTCCGGGCGACCTCGGGCAGCGGGGTCCTCGGTGACCTGATGGGGCACCTCGTCGACCTCATGCACTACGTCCTCGGCCCGATCGGCTCGATCTCGGCCGCGACCGGCACCTACCTGACCGAGCGGCCCGGGCTCCCCGGCACGCCCGACGCCGGCAAGCTGCTCCCCGTCGAGAACGAGGACTACGCCACGATGCTCGTCCGCTTCGGCGAGTCCGCCGTGGGCGCGGGCGCGATCGGCAACCTCGAGGCCTCCCGCATCGCGGTCGGCCCCCGGTCCGAGTACGCGTTCGAGGTCTTCGGCACCGAGGGGTCGGTCCGCTGGGACTTCGAGCGGCTCAACGAGCTCGACGTCGCGCTGGCCCGCACCGGCCCGCACGTCGGCTACACCCGCGCGTTCGCCGACGGGTACTTCCCCGACTACTCCCGCTTCCAGCCGAGCTCGGGCACGAGCATGGGCTACGACGACCTCAAGGTCATCGAGGCGGCGAAGTTCCTCACCGCGGCCACCGGCGGCGAGGCCACCGGGTCGAACATCCACGACGCCGTCGCCTCGGCCCGCGTGCTGAGCGCCGCCGAGGAGTCCGCTGCTTCCGGGCAATGGGTCGACCTGCCCGTCGAACCCGGCACCACCGCCAACACCGCCGTCACCGCAGGGGTGCGTGCATGAGCCTCCGCATCGCGACCGCACCGATCTCCTGGGGTGTCAGCGAGGTTGACGGCTGGGGCCACCAGCTGCCGCCAGAGCGCGTCCTCGCCGAGATGACGTCCCTCGGTTTCGAGGCCACCGAGCTCGGCGCCCAGGGGTTCCTGCCCCCGGCGCCCGAGGACAAGGCGGCCCGGCTCGCCGAGTTCGGCATGACGGCGATCGGCAGCTTCGTGCCGGTCATCGCCCATCAGCCCGGCACCGACCCGCTGCCCCGGATCGAACAGGAACTCGCCGACTACGCGGCCTCCGGGGCGACCGTGCTCGTGGTCTGCGCGGACAGCGAGCAGACCGGCTACGACGCCCAGCGCGAGCCGCTCACCGACGAGCAGTGGGCGACGCTGTTCACCAATTTCGACCGGATCACCGAGGCGGCGGCGGCGGTCGGCGTGACAGCGACCCTGCACCCGCACGTCGGGACCGTCGTCGAGACGAAGGACGACGTCGATGCCGTGCTCGCCGGATCGACGATCCCGTTCTGCTTCGACACCGGACACCTGTTCCTCGGTGGCACGGACCCGGTCCGCTTCGCCGCCGAGCACAGCGACCGCATCGCGTACATGCACCTCAAGGACGTGTCCCTCGAGGGTGCGCAGCAGGTGGCAAATGGCGAGATCAGCTACTTCGACGCAATCAAGGCGGACCTGCTCTACCGACCCGTCGGACAGGGCGACGTGGACATCCGCGCGATCCTGACGAGCATGGTAGAAGCCGGCTTCGACGGCTGGATCGTCCTCGAGCAGGACAAGGTCGTGCTCGAGGAGCCCGCTCCCGGGACCGGCCCGATCGAGGACGCCCGTGCGAGCGTCGAGTTCGTCCGCGCCCTCGTCGCCGAGCTCGAGGCCGCCGAGGTCACCCGGTGAGGGTCGGCGTCGCCGGCCTCGGCCGCATCGGCGCGATGCACGCGCGGAACCTCGCCAGGACCCCGGGCGTCGACGAGGTCGTGCTGATCGGCCGCGACGCCGGCCGGACCGAGGGCGTGCGCACCCGGCTCGACGAGCAACGCGGGGCCGAGACCGGCTGGGCGTCGGTGTCGACCACCGTCGAGCCGCTCGCAGACGTCCTGCCCTCGCTCGACGGCGTCCTCGTCGCGGCGGCGACGGACACCCACGCCGACTTGGCCCGCGTCGTCGCGGACTCGCACACCCCGCTCCTGATCGAGAAGCCCCTCGCACTCGGCGTGGACGAGCTCACCGAGCTGTCCCGCGACCTCGACGCGACCGGCACCCCGATCATGGTCGCGTTCCACCGCCGCTACGACCCGGGCTACCAGCGATTGCGGCAGCACGTCCTCGACGGTGACATCGGCACGCTGCGACTCGTGCAGGCGACCGAGAACGACCACCACGCCCTGCCGGTGGACTACATACCGCAGTCGCACGGCATGTGGCTCGACCTGCTCGTCCACGACTTCGACATCATCCCGTGGGTCGTCGGCGACCCCGTCGTCGAGATCTCGATGATCGGGTCCGTCCTGGACGAGCCCGTCTACGGTGACTACCAGGACACCGACACCGCGATGGTGACCCTGCGGTTCGCCTCGGGTGCCGTTGGCAGCATCGGGGCGCTCCGCCGGAGCGACGCCGGCCAGGACGTCCGGCTCGAGGTCACCGGGACGAACGGCGCGTTCGGCGCGGGCTACGGACCGCGCACGCCGATCACGTCGACCGAGCCCGGCGGCATCGCCCCGGCGAACCCGTACGACACCTTCGGCGACCGGTTCGTCCCGGCGTTCGAGGAGGAGATCGCGCACTTCGTACGGATGATCCGTGGTGAGTCGGAGAGCCTCACCCCGCCCGCCGCCGGTCTCGTCGCCACCGCACTCGCCGAAGCTGCTGCCGAATCGTTCCACACCGGTCGTCCTGTGCGACCGCGCAGTACCGCGTCGACCATGCGGACCACCACCGCGTAGACCACGCGACCAACACCACCTGGAGATTGCAATGGCGCAACAGATCCGGATCGGCCTCTTCGGCACCGGGCGCATCGGACAGGTCCACGCCATGAGCGTGGCCGCCATCGACGACGCAGAGCTCGCGTGGGTCTGCGACCCGTTCGTCGAGGGCGCCGAGCGAACGGCCGCCGAGTACGGCGGCGCGGTCAGCACCGACCCGGCCGAGGTATTCGCCTCGGGCGAGGTCGACGCGGTCATCATCGCGGCACCGACGGTCACCCACGTCGACCTCATCGACGCCGCGATCGACGCGGGCGTCCCGGTGCTCTGCGAGAAGCCGATCGACCTCGACCTCGAGCGGGTGGACCGGTTCCGCGCGAAGGCCGCGGCCGCCACCGTCCCGATCGTGCTCGGTTTCAACCGGCGGTTCGACCGACACTTCGCCGAACTACACCGCCGGGTGAGCGCGGGGGAGATCGGCACGCTGGAGCAGGTCCTCATCACGAGCCGCGACCCCGCCGAGCCACCGGCCGGGTACCTGGCGTCGTCCGGCGGGATCTTCCGTGACATGACGATCCACGACCTCGACATGGCGCGCTTCTTCGTGCCGGACATCGTCGAGGTGACCGCCCGTGGCGCGAACACGTTCAGTGCGACGGCCCGCGAACTCGGCGACTTCGACTCCGCGGTCGTCACCCTCCGCGGTGCGGGCGACGAACTCGTGGTGATCACGAACTCGCGGCACGCGGCGTACGGGTACGACCAGCGCTTCGAGGTCTTCGGGTCCGAGGGGCTCCTGCAGGTCGGCAACCAGACCGACACGCTCGTACGGCACTGGGGTGCCGACGCCGTCGAGGCACTGGAGCCGTACCAGAACTTCTTCCTGCAGCGGTACGCGGAGGCATACCGGCTCGAGGTCGTCGAGTTCCTGAAGGCGGTGCGGGGCGAACCCTCCCGCAGCCCCGGGTTCGAGGACGGCCGTGCCGCGCTCGTCCTCGCCGACGCCGCCGACCGGTCGGCCCGCACGGGCGGATCGGTCGCGGTCGACCTGTCGCGATGACCGGGATCAGCCACGACCTCGTCGCCACCTGCTGGACGACGTCGGGGACCGCGGTGCCGGACGGCACGTCGGAGCGCAGCTCGTTCTCGGCACGGGACCGGGTCAGTGCCGCGGCTGACGCCGGGTTCACCGGGCTCGGGTTCGTCGTCGACGACCTCGAGGTCGTCCGGGACACGATCGGGTTCGACGCGCTCCGGGCCCATGCCGACCGCCTCGGCATCGGTCACCTCGAGGTCGAGCTCGTCAAGGACTGGTGGCGCGACCCGTCGGACGCGCCGTGGCGTGCCCGATGGGGCCTGCTCCGCGACGCCGCGCAGGCCTTCGACAGCCCGATGGTGAAGATCGCTCCGCCTCCGGCGCCGACGGTCGCTTCGGTCGAGCCCTACGTCGGACCGTTCCGCCGGCTGGCCGACGAGGCTGCGGCGATCGGCACGCGACTCGCGCTCGAGCCGCTGCCCTTCGCCGGTATCTCCTCGCTGCCGCAGGGGTCCGAACTGGTCGGGGCGGTGGACCATCCCCACGCCGGCCTGGTCGTCGACTCCTGGCACGTCTTCCGCGCCGGGACCTCGCTCGACGAGCTCCGACGCACCCTGGACCCCACGACGGTCGTCGGGGTCGAGGTGAACGACGCGGACGCCCTGCCCGAGGCTGGCCGCACCCTGTTCGAGGACACCCGGGACAACCGGCGCTACCCGGGCGAGGGCGCGCAGGACGTCGTCGGCTTCTTCCGCACGATGGCCCGGGTCGGCTGGTCCGGCCCGTGGGGCGTCGAGATGCTCTCGATCGAGCACCGCGCGAAGTCGCTGGCCGACGCCCTGGACGCCGCACGGGACACGACCCTGCGGTGCATCCGGCTCGCTGAAGCCGGGTTCTGATTCGTCTGACCGCTTTTCTCACAGCGGACGGTTCGTCCGCCAAGCGAGAACAGCTGTATGCTCTCCCCATCCGAACGCAACGACGCAGAGAGGATCACAACATGGTCGACCCGCAGGTGCTCAAGCACGGCGCATGGGACGTCATCACTCCGGAGATCGCCGGTTGGGAGTTCATCACCTTCCAGGTGAAGACCTTCGGCGACGGCGAGACGGTCGAGCTGCCCGCCGACGGCAACGAGCGGGCGTTCGTGAACCTGCACGGCGACCTCGTCCTCACGGTCGCCGGCGAGGAGTACCGCCTCGGTGGCCGGGACACCGTCTTCGACGGACTCGGGCACACGCTCTCCGTCCCGCGCGACACCGGAGTGACGATCACCGCCACCCCCGGAGCCGAACTGGCCATCGCGACCGCGTCGGCCACCGAGCAGCACGAGGTCGTCCTGGTCACGCCGGACGACGTCGGATCCGCCACCCGCGGTGCCGGCAACGCGACGCGGCAGGTCTCCACGCCGATGTCACCCGACTTCCCGGCCGACCGCCTGCACATCGTCGAGGTGTGGACCCCGGGCGGCAACTGGTCGAGCTTCCCGCCGCACAAGCACGAGCACGACATCGACGGCGAAGCGCAGCTGGAGGAGGTCTACTACTACCGTCTCCGCGACCCGGAGAACGGGTGGGCGCTGCAGCGGGTCTACAGCCCGGAGCGTGACTTCGACCTCGACGTCCCCGTCCGCGACGGCGACATCTGCCTCATCCCCTGGGGGTACCACACCACCGTGGCCGCCCACGACCAGGACCTCTACTACCTGAACGTCCTCGCCGGCCCGGCGCCGAAGCGCACCCTGCAGGCCGCAGAGGACCCCGCGCTCGCCCCGGCCCGCGCCAAGTGGGAAGCCCTCGGCACCGATCCGCGTGTGCCGTTCGTCCCCGTCCGCCCCTGACCCACCACGAAAAGGAAGTTCGCAATGGCGCAACACCCTCAGCCGACCCGCCGCCTCACGGTGGGCCAGGCGATCGTCGAGTTCATGCAGGCCCAGCACGTCGAACGTGACGGGGTGACGCAGTCCTTCTTCGGCGGCGCGTTCGGCATCTTCGGCCACGGCAACGTCGCCGGGCTCGGACAGGCGCTCCTGCAGTACCAGGACGTGTTCCCCTACTACCAGGGCCGCAACGAGCAGGGCATGGTCCACATCGCGACCGGCTACGCGAAGACGAAGAACCGCCTCGGCGCGCTGGCCGTCTCGACCTCGATCGGCCCCGGCGCGACCAACATGGTCACCGGTGCCGGTACCGCGACGGTGAACCACATCCCCGTCCTGCTCTTCCCGTCGGACGCCTTCGCCACCCGGTCCACCGGCGCGGTGCTCCAGCAGCAGGAGCACCCGTACGCGATGGACGTCACAGCGAACGACTCGTTCCGTGCGGTGTCGCGGTACTTCGACCGGATCAGCCGGCCGGAGCAGCTCCCCTCCGCCCTGCTCGAGGCGATGCGCGTACTGACGAGCCCGGCCGACACCGGCGCCGTCACCATCGCCCTGCCGCAGGACGTGCAGGCCGAGGCGTTCGACTTCCCGGAGACGCTGTTCTCCGAGCGGGTCTGGCACGTCGCCCGCAACCGTCCCGACACCGCGGCGATCCAGCGTGCGGCCGAGCTCATCAAGGGTGCGAAGAAGGCCGTCGTCATCGCCGGTGGTGGCGTCGTGTACTCCGAGGCGACCGAGGAGCTCGTGCGCTTCGCCGAGTCGACCGGCATCGGCGTCGGCGTGACGCAGGCGGGCAAGGCCGGCATGCCCTGGGACCACCGGCTCGCCCTCGGCGCACTCGGTTCCTCCGGATCCGCGTACGCCAACGCCATCGCGAACGACGCCGACGTGGTCATCGGCATCGGGACCCGCTACACCGACTTCACGACGGCCTCGAACACCATGTTCCAGAACCCCGACGTGGCGTTCGTGAACATCAACGTCGCCGAGATCGACGCGTTCAAGGAGTCCGGCATCCCCCTGGTCGGCGACGCCCGCGAGACGCTCGCTGAGCTCCGCGCCGCGCTCGACGGCTTCACGCTCGACGCCGACGTCGTGGCCGCGAACGAGCAGGCGGCCGCGGACTGGCGTGCCGAGGTCGACCGCATCGTCGAGGTCCAGGACAGCCCGACGCTGTCCCAGGCCGAGATGCTCGGGCTCCTCAACGCCTCGGCCGAGCCCGACGACGTCGTGGTCAACGCCGCAGGCTCGATGCCGGGCGACCTGCACCGCCTGTGGCGTCCGGGCGGCCCGAAGGGCTACGACATCGAGTACGGCAACTCGTGCATGGGTTACGAGGTCGCCGGTGGCGTGGGGGCACAGCTCGCCGCACCCGAGCGGCGCGTGCACGTGCTCGTCGGTGACGGCTCGTACCTGATGATGTCGCAGGAGATCATGACCGCGGTGCAGGAGCACCTGCAGATGACCATCGTCATCGTCGACAACTTCGGCTACGGCTCGATCGCTGCACTGTCCGAGACCCTCGGCTCGCAGACGTTCGGCACCCGCTTCAACGAGCGCGGTGAGGCACTCCGACACGACGGCCGCCGGCTCGAGGTCGACTTCGTCGCCAACGCGGCGAGCTACGGTGCCGAGGTCTTCTCCGCCGACACCGCGGACACCTTCCGTTCCGCGCTCGACGCGGCCCGTGCACACGACGGCACCAGCGTCGTGTACGTCCGCGTCGACGCCCAGGGTCGCTTCGGCGGCTCCGGCGCCTGGTGGGACGTGCCGGTCGCCGAGGTCTCGACCCTCGACAGCACGAAGGACGCCCGTGCCACCTACGACGAGCACAAGCGCGAGCAGCGCCTCTACCTGACGCAGCCCGCACCCCGCGTCCGAGAACTGGAGCACTCATGACCGACGTGACCGACGTCCGCGACGCCATCGACGCCGTGGACTCGACGACCGACCGGGCGAGTATCACCGCCGGCGTCCCCACGGGCCTCCTGATCGGCGGGGTGGAACGCGCAGCGTCCGACGGCGCGACGTTCGACGTTCACGACCCCGTGGACGGCAGCGTCATCGCCACCGTCTCGAGCGGGACCCGGAACGACGCCCAGGCGGCCGTCGACGCCGCGGCGGACGCTGCCGCCGGCTGGGCCGCGACCCCGCCCCGGAAGCGATCCGAGGTGCTGTCGCGGGCGTACGACCTGATGGTCGAGCGCGCCGACTGGTTCGCGCGGCTCATCACGGCGGAGAACGGCAAGGTCTTCGCCGACGCCCGCGGCGAGGTCCTGTACGCCGCCGAGTTCCTCCGCTGGTACGCGGAAGAGGCCGTCCGGATCCCGGGTGCGCTGCAGACCGCACCGGGTGGCACGAACAAGATCCTCGTCGAGCACCGTCCGATCGGCATCGCGATCCTCGTCACCCCGTGGAACTTCCCCGCGGCGATGGCGACCCGGAAGATCGGACCGGCCCTCGCCGCCGGGTGCACGACGGTCCTGAAGCCGGCGAGCGACACCCCGCTGACCGCCCTGGCGATCGGCGCGCTCTTCGCCGAGGCGGGCCTGCCGGCCGGTGTCCTCAACGTGCTGCCGAGCCGGTCCTCCGGCACCGTGGTCGAGCAGATGGTGCGCGATCCGCGTGCCCGGAAGCTCTCGTTCACCGGATCGACCGAAGTGGGCGTGAAGCTCATGAAGCTCGCCGCGGAGTCCGTCGTGAACACGTCGATGGAGCTCGGTGGCAACGCACCCTTCGTGGTCTTCGACGACGCCGACCTCGACGAGGCGGTCGCCGGCGCCATGATCGCCAAGATGCGGAACGGCGGCGAAGCCTGCACCGCGGCGAACCGCTTCTACGTGCAGGAGGGCATCGCCGATGCGTTCTCGGCACGTCTCGCCGAGGCGATGGGCGCGCTCCGGACGGGCGACGGCCTCGACCCGCAGGTCCAGCTCGGCCCGATGGTGAACGAGACCGCCCGCGACGACATCGCCCGGCTCGTCGACGGCGCGAAGGAGGACGGCGCCACGGTGCTGACCGGCGGAGCGTCCCCGGACGGCCCCGGCTGGTTCTACCCGGCGACCGTGCTGACCGGGGTGCCGGAGCACGCGCGCATCCTCAAGGAGGAGATCTTCGGGCCGGTCGCGCCCGTGGTCACCTTCCGCACCGAGGACGACGCCGTCCGGCTCGCGAACGGGACCCCGTTCGGCCTGGTTTCGTACGTGTACACGCAGGACCTCGCTCGGGGCCTGCGGGTCAGCGGACGGATCGAGTCCGGCATGGTCGGGCTGAACCGTGGTCTGGTGTCCGACCCGGCGGCGCCGTTCGGCGGGATGAAGGAATCGGGCATCGGCCGCGAGGGCGGCGCCGAGGGGCTCCTGGAGTACATGGAGTCGCAGTACATCGCCGTGAGCTGGTAGCGCTCGCGCCACCGCAGGCCCGGGCCCGCCGACGGCACGGCGTGCGCGTCAGGACAGCGGGGTCGCCAGTTCGCTGGTGGCCCCGCTCCTCAATTCCGCGACGGCCGCACGCGCGGCGTCGGTGAACTCCTGCTGGCGCTCGCGGACATCGACCGACCGGCCGGCGACCGACAGGCACCCGATCAGCGCCCCATCGGACCCGAGCACGGGGAACGCGAGCGCGCCGATCCCGATCGTGGCGTCGTCGAGCGACAGTGTGAACCCCTGGGACCGCGTGCGCTCGACGTCCTCGCGGAGCGCGTCGGCGTCGACGATCGTCGCGCTCGTCAGCGGTCGACGCTCGGGCCCGTCGGCCAGGTACTCGTCGACGTCACGGGCGTACGCGAGCACGAGGCGACCGGCGCCCCCGGCGTACAGTGGCAGAGACCGGCCCGGTGCCAGGGTGAGGACGCCGATGCCTCGACCGGGCGCCCAGTCGACGCACACGGCCTCGTCGCCGCGCGGCACGGTCAGGAACGCGGTCTGTTCGGTGCGCTCGGCGAGGTCGTCGAGGATCCGTCGGGCGCCGGACCACTCGGTCATGGCGTCCCGTGCGGCGTCGGCAAGGTGCAACCACTTCACGCTGAGGCGCGCACGGTTCTCGTCCGTGGTGGTCGCCATCCCGACGGCCCGGAGTCCGTCGATGAACCGGTAGACGCTGGGGCGGGGGAGTCCCGTCGCCTCGGCGAGTTCAGCGGGCGAGAGGTCCCCCCGCTCGGCGAGGGCCTCGACCACCGCCATCGAGTTGGCGAGCACGCGCATCGGCTTCCGGTCAGCCACGTCGACCTCCGTCGTACCCCAGGTCCGCACTGATCGCGGCGGCGGTGGACATCACCAGGTCCGCGAGCTCGGACTCGCGGTCGACGAGCCGTTCTCGCAGCCCGCTGATGGACACCGCGGCGACGAGCTCGCCGCGGTGGTTGAAGACGGGACTGCCGAAGGCGGCGATGCCGATCGTGACGTCCTGGTCGGACCGGGCGTACCCGCGCGATCGAGTCGCCTCGAGCTCCGCCTGCAGCGCGCCCCGGGACGGGACGGCGTACGGCAGGTCGGGCGTCGCCAGGAGCTCGTCGACCACGGCGTGCTGTTCGCCGGCGGCCAGGAACGCCAGGAGGGCGCGGGGCGCCCCGCCGACGTGGAGCGGCAGCGAGTCGCCCACCTGCATCGCCACGGAGCGGACGTCGTGGCCCTCGAGGCGTTCGACGCACACGGCGCGCGTGCCCCGGCGGTAGCAGAGCAGTGCAGCCACGCCGGCGCTCGAGCGGAGTTCTCGCATCCGGGGCAGGGCGAGCCCGCGGACGTCGAGCGAGTCCTCCAGGACGCCGCCGATCTGCATGCAGGCGAGCCCGAGACGGTAGGTGCCGCGGGCCGGGGCGGCGTCGACCCAGCCCATCGCGATGAGGCTCTGCAGCAGGCGGTAGGTGGACGACGTGGGTTCCCCGACCGCGTCCGCCAGCGCGCTCACCGTCAGGGCCTCGGTCTCGGCCAGCGCGTCGATGATCGCGCCGGCCTTGCTGAGGATCTCGATCCCACCGTCGTCGGAGGCGCCGTCTGCCATGTCGTCATCCTCCCACGCCGACCACGCCGGCTTCGTCGACTCGTCCCGCTAATCTCACGCAGTAGACACGCCGTTCACAGAGTGATAGTTTGATGCCACCACCGCAGAACGAAGGAGTCGCCGTGACACGCAACGACGCGAGAGACGTCGAACACCTGGAGACCGTCGCCCGAGAAGGACGCTGGCGTGTCCTCGAGACGGTCGCGACGAGCAAGGCGGGGCACATCGGTGGCCCGATGTCCGCCATGGACCTGATGGTCGCCCTCTACTTCCACCAGCTCCGGATCGACCCGGAGCAGCCGCAGGACCCTGACCGCGACCGGTTCATCCTGTCCAAGGGGCACTCGGCGATCGGGCTCTACTCGGTGCTCGCCCTCCGGGGGTACTTCCCCGTCGAGGAGCTCGCCACCTTCGACCACGGCGACTCCCGACTCCAGGGGCACCCCGACATGAAGCTCACGCCGGGGGTGGACTCCTCCACCGGGTCCCTCGGGCAGGGACTTTCCGCCGGCTCCGGAATGGCGATCGCCGCGAAGATGCAGGGCAAGGACTTCCACACCTGGGTGGTGCTCGGCGACGGCGAGATCGAGGAGGGCATGGTCTGGGAGACCGTCATCCACGCCCCCCGCTACGGCCTCGACAACCTCACCGCGATCGTCGACCTCAACGGTCTGCAGCAGTACGGCTGGCCGGCCGGCGAGCACGACCGCTACGACCGCAGCGAACCGATGGGGCACGTGAACCTCCCGGCCGTGTTCCGCGGGTTCGGCTGGAACGTCATCGAGATCAACGGCCACGACTTCGAGGAGATCCTCGACGCGTACTCCGAGGTCGACGCCGCCCGCGGCGCGACCGGCAAGCCGACGGCGATCATCGCCCACACCGTCAAGGGCAACGGTGTCTCGTTCACCCGCGCCACGTTCAAGTGGCACAACGGCGTCCCGACCGCGGAGCAGCTCGACACCGCCCGCACGGAACTGCTCATCGACCAGAAGACAGAGGCCCTGGCATGAAGGCGCAGCGCGCAGTGTGGGGCGACACCCTCACCGAACTCGCACGGACCGACGACCGCATCGTCGTCGTCGACGGCGACCTCGCGACCTCGACCATGGCGGTCACGTTCGCCGAGGCCCACCCGGACCGGTTCGTCCAGGCCGGCATCGCCGAGCAGAACATGGTCGGCATCGCGTTCGGCATGTCGACGCTCGGCTACCGCCCCTGGCTGTCGTCGTTCGGGGTCTTCCTGACGAACCGCGCGCTCGACCAGGTGCGCATGCTCGTCTCCCAGACGAAGGCCCCCGTCCGGCTCGCCGCCGCGTACACCGGGCTGCTCAACGGCGCGAGCGGCAAGACCCACCAGGACATCGAGGACCTGTCGGTGATGCGTGCGCTGCCGAACATGATCGTCCTCGCGCCGGCCGACGAGACCGAGGCCGCCGCGATGATCCGCTGGGCCGCCGACCACGACGGCCCCGTGTACCTCCGGCTCGCCCGCGACGCGGTCGCCGACGTCTTCGACGGCAGCTACGCGTTCCGCATCGGCGCGCCCGTGCTGTTGCGAGACGGCAGCGACGACGGCGAGGGCAACGAACGCGACGCGGGGACCGGCCCCGACGTCACCGTCGTCTCGACCGGCGTCCAGACCTCCCGCACCGTCGAGGCCATCACCGCCGTCGAGGCCGAGGGACACCGCGTCCGACACGTGCACCTGCCGACGATCAAGCCCCTCGACGACGACGCCCTCTGGGCGCTGCTCGACGGTGCGGCCCAGGTCGTCACGGTCGAGGAGCACAACGTCGTCGGCGGACTCGGTGACGTCGTCGCGGCGGTCCTCGCCGGCCACGCCAGCGGAGCCCGACTGCACAAGGTCGGGCTCGTCGACTCCTGGGCCGAGTCGGGCCCCAACGACTTCCTGCTCGACAAGTACGGACTGTCGGTCGAGCGCGTCGCGGACCGCATCCGTGCCGTCCTCGGGGAGCGAGTCGCCGCATGAGCACGGTACGTCCGGACGCTGCGGCGTGGACGGCGACCCGGACGGGACGCACGATCGTCACGCTCACCCCGGCGCCTGCGATCGACCGGACGTACTCCGTCGACACCCTGCGGGGCGGGACCGTGCACCGCGCCCACACCGTCACCGAGACACTCGGGGGCAACGGCGTGAACGTCACCCGTGCGCTCCTCGCGCACGGCGCGGCGTCGCACGCGGTCGCCCCGTTGTCGCCGGAGGCGCTCGCGCCGCTCGACGACGACGCACGCTCCGGCCTGACGCCGGTGGACCTCGGCGTGCGCACCCGGGTCAACACCGTCGTGACCGCGGCGGACGGCGCCACCACGAACGTCAACGAGGCCCCGGCCCCGCTGACACGTGCGCAGTGGACGACGCTGACCGTGGCCGTGCTCCGCACCACGCTGGAGACCGACGCCCGATGGCTCGTGGTGACCGGGTGCCTCCCGGCCGTCGCCGGTGGCGACCACCTCGTCGACGTGCTCCCGCTCGTCGTCGCGGCCCGCGCCATCGGACTGTCGGTCGCGTTCGACGTCCCCGGCCACCAGCTGACGGCGGTGCTCGACCCGCTCGCGCCGGTCGACCTCGTGAAGCCGAACGTCGACGAACTCGCGCAGGCCGTCGGACACCCCGTCACGACGGTCGACGAGACGGTGCGTGCAGCGCGCGCCCTCCTCTCGCGGGGCGCACGACGCGCGCTTGTCACGATGGGTGCCGCCGGGGCGCTCCTCGTCGATGCCCACCGACACGAACTGGTCCCCGGGGTCGCGACCGACTGCGTCGACACGACCGGGGCCGGTGACGCGGCACTCGCCGGGTACCTCGCCGCCGAGTCGGACGGCGCGACGCCGTCGGCCGCCGCGCGACTCGCAGTCCGTTGGGGCGCTGCAGCGGTCGCCCAGCGGGGTGCTGCACTCCGCGCCACCCCGGCCACCCGCGGCGACGGCGCCCAGCCGTTCCGCCCACCGCACCACACCGACCACTCCACCTGGCTGCGCGTCGACTCGCTCGCCGCGACCGGCTGACGCCGTCCGCAGCACGCCACGGGCGCCCGACCTCGAAGGATCAGCATGACTGCCACCACCGAGACGATCGGATCGACGATCGAGCCAGGACCCGGCCTGGAGGCCCTCCACCACTGGGTGGACCAGGTCGCGTCCCTGACGGAACCGGACCACGTCGTCTGGTGCTCCGGCAGTGAGGTCGAGAACCGCGCACTGCTCACCGAGATGGTCGCCGCCGGCTCCCTCATCGCGTTGGAGCAGGGCCTGCGCCCGGACAGCTTCCTCGCCAGGAGCGACCCCGCGGACGTCGCACGGGTCGAGGACCGCACCTTCATCTGCTCCGCCACCGAGGCCGACGCCGGCCCGACGAACAACTGGCGGGAACCCGACGTCATGCGCACCGAGCTCACGGCGCGCTTCCGGGGTGCGATGCGCGGGCGGACGCTCTACGTCGTGCCGTTCTCGATGGGGCCGGTGGGTGGGGCGATCTCGCAGGTCGGCGTCCAGATCACGGACTCGCCGTACGTCGTGGTGTCCACCAGGATCATGACCCGGATGGGCGCTGATGCCCTCGCGCAGATCGGGCCAGACACGGTCTGGGTCCCGGCCCTGCACACCGTGGGCATGCCGCTCGTCGACGACGACGGCACGAGGATCCCGGACGTGCCGTGGCCGTCGAACTCGACCAAGACGATCGCGCACTTCCCGGAGACCCGCGAGATCTGGTCGTACGGCTCCGGGTACGGTGGCAACGCCCTGCTCGCGAAGAAGTGCTTCGCCCTCCGCATCGCGTCGTCGATGGCCCGCGCGGACGGCTGGCTCGCCGAGCACATGCTCCTCATCCGCGTCACCACGCCCACGGGGAAGGTCCTGCACGTCGCCGCCGCCTTCCCCTCCGCCTGCGGCAAGACCAATTTCGCGATGATGACCCCGACGCTGCCCGGCTGGAAGGTCGAGACCATCGGTGACGACATCGCGTGGCTCCGCCCCGGTGCCGACGGCCGTCTGTGGGCGATCAACCCCGAGGCCGGGTTCTTCGGCGTCGCACCCGGGACCGGCCCGGACACGAACCCGGCGGCGATGACCACTGTCCACTCGAACACGATCTTCACGAACGTCGCGATGACGCACGACGGCGACGTCTGGTGGGAGGGCGCGTCGGAGGAACCGCCGCGGCACCTCATCGACTGGCGCGGACGGCCGTGGGAGCCGGGCAGCGTGACCCCGGCCGCGCACCCCAACGCACGCTTCACGGTCGCCGCTGACCAGTGCCCGACCATCTCGGACGACTGGGACAGCCCCGACGGCGTGCCGATCGACGCCATCGTCTTCGGCGGTCGCCGCGCCACCAACGTCCCACTCGTCGCCGAGGCCGAGGACTGGGAACACGGCGTGTTCTTCGGCTCGACGATCTCCAGCGAGCAGACCGCTGCGGCAGAGGGACCCGTCGGCGAACTCCGCCTCGACCCCTTCGCGATGCAGCCGTTCTGCGGCTACAACATGGCGGACCACTGGGCGCACTGGCTCGAGATCGGTGACCGCCTCGGCTCGAAGGCACCGCGCGTCTTCCGAGTCAACTGGTTCCGCAAGTCCTCGGACGGCGGCTACCTCTGGCCCGGGTTCGGCGAGAACGTCCGCGTGCTCGAATGGATCGCCGGCCGGCTCGACGGCTCAGCGGACGTGGACTGGAGCCCCATCGGCGGGCTGCCCGCTGTGGGCGCACTCGACCTGGTCGGGCTCGACCTCGACGGCTTCGCGCTCGACGAGTTGTTCGCCGTCGACCCGGCGGCGTGGTCCGCCGAGGCCGAGCAGCTGCGGGCGCACTTCGACCGGTTCGGCGACCGGGTACCGGCACGGCTGCAGGCACGTCTGGACCAGCTCGTCCGTCGGTTGAGGGACAAGGCGCTGGCGGAGAAGACGCGATCGGGGCTTAGTGGGTTTCGATGATGGGGATGGCGCCGGTCTTGAGAGTCTCTTCGATTTCGTGGAGGCTGGCGTCCTTGGTCTCGGGGACGAAGAACCGGACGAATGCGATGCCGGCCGTTCCGAGTCCGGCGAAGACGAGGAAGGTGGCGCCGGCGCCGATGGCGTCGACGAGGGGCAGGAACACCAGCGCGATGGCGAAGTTCGCCATCCAGACGAAGATGCCGCCGATGCCCATGGCGATGCCACGGGCTTGAGCGGGGGCGAGCTCGCTGAGCAGCAGCCAGGTGACGGTGCCGACGGCGGATTGCTGGAACGCGAGGAATCCGATCATCAGGCCCACGAGACGCTCCTGCTCGCGCGAGTCAGCCCACGTCGCCACTGTCGACAAGACAGGGTGGTGCTATACACGCTGCACGATTGTTGAAGTCTTCATCTGTGGGAAGTCCACGGAGTCGATTCGCATCATCGTGTCGACCTGCTCACGTCGCGGTCCGTGATCAGGACGCGGTCGTCGCGAGGCAATCTTCGTGGGCCTTGCGCTCAAACCTGGCATGGGCGGCAAGGTTCTCCAGAACCCTCGAATCTTCAGCGCCCAAGCCAGGTGAGGCAGCCGTGAGCTGGGCTGCCCTACCGGTGGGTTCGTGATCGTTGCGAGAAGCGGCCGTCAGGTTGCGTTTCGGTACTCGGATCCGCCGCGGCGGCCGATGGCAATGAGGAGGTACACGCCGCCAAGGGCCGCCGCGACCAAGCCGACGGGGATCTGAAACGGTGCCAGGAGATGCTGTCCATGAGGTCGGCGGTGACTGTTGCCGCGGCACCGGCACCGGTGGATGCCAGCAACGGAATGCTCGTGGACCCGGTCAGCCAAGCTGCCACCCGGGGTGCAGTGAGCGCGATAAATCCGATCGGTCCGACGGCAGCGACGACGACTGCGACGAGCAACACCCCGCCGGCGGTGATCGTCAGCCGAACCCTTGCCACATTCAGGCCAAGCGAGGTCGCGGTATCGTCTCCGAGCTCGAGTGCCCGCATCGGTCGGCTGAGGATCGGTGCGGTGAGCAGCAAGACCATTTGTTTGACTCTGTCCATGAGCACGTTGGGGAACACTGGTTTCCGCACCGTGTCAGCAGGGGACCGGTGAGCGAGAACGACGGGTCCATCACATCCTGAGTTGACATAAGGTACATTATCGGCACTACTCGACGTTACGCTGGAAACATGTGGAAGTGGAAACGACGGCAGCCCGACTTGGCCGCGGCGCAGCCTGACGAGAACGACCGTACGAAGGCACGCCGCTTGGTCGAGGGTGCGGACGAGTACGTCCGCCTGGTCGGCAGGGAAGTTAGGCGATACGCCATTACGGCGCTGATCCTGACCGCGGGGCTCGTGATATTGGTCCTTGTGAGTTACTTCGGAGACCGCATGGGCGGGGACACAAAAGCAGTTGTAGCGACCCTTGGGCGACCGACGTCAACAGACAATATATTGACAGCGTACACACTGCTCGGCGCCTTGCTTTTCGCGCTTCAGGTCGGTGTACGGAGCCTTAATAAGGACGGCGATTTCCTAAGCCAAATTGAGCCAGCCGAGGTTGGTCGGCGTCGAATGGTCCGAGCGCTGGCCAGCGCGTCCGGGATCGCATCGTTCGGGGTAACCATTCTCTGCTATTACTGGTTCATCAGGCCTGATCAACAGGTGGACCTTTTCAGAACGCTTGGCCCGGTAGGCGCTAGCATCGTGCTCGCCGTGGTCGCTGCAGAGACGGCGGTTGCGGCCGATCTGCCAAATGATCCGCGGCTGCGCGAGGCGCTCGAGAAGCGCAGCATTAGGGAGGCCACGCACGCATACGTGCGGCTGCCGCGAAGAACCCTAAAATATCCGCACACGCGTCTCTTGGTGCTTATCATTTTTGCGTCTGCTGTCCCATGGGGCGCATGGCTGTTCGCGTTAGGTAGACCGGAACCGGGGGTGATGTTTGCGGCCGGAATGCTGTCGGCGCTTGCCGCAGCCGCGTCATGCTGGGCACTGATCTCAATATCGACAGCCATTGCGCAACAGCAGATCCTTGAGAGCGTTTTTCAAATCACGATGCTGATTTTGGGGCTTGCCATCTACACGTTGACGGGCTGGGTGGCTTTCGCACCAGCATTGGACAGTCATTCGTGGGCTCCGATATTGACGTCCGGCGTAGCTTCTGCCCTGCTCTTTTTTGGACCCGCGGTCCTGATGGTATTGTTCTCTCTACGCAGCTCATCGACGGGAAAACCGGGCGTCATTGTTGCTTTCGCGTCGCGCAAGCTCGGGAAGACTCGCGACCGACTGAAGCAGGCAACCGCAAAAATCGAAAAAGCCAGCGATGAAGCACGCCGACGCCGACGCCGACGCCTTTACTTCACATGGGCATTGGTTCTCTCGCTACTACCGGCACTGCCGCAAGTTCTGATCAGGGTAGGCCGTGCCGGAAATAAGGAGGGAGAATACAAGGCACTAGCCACGTCCGCATTATGGACATCCGGGCTACTGTCAATCGGATACGTGGTTACCTTTTACGTTTTAATCGCCGTTCATCGCGTCTAGAGCGGAGAATTAGCTGGTGCCTCCGCACCACAGTCCAAGTGCGGAATGTATCGACCTGGCGGCGAGACATATCCACGCCTCGCATCGTGCGAGTCCTCCGGAGCCGAGCTGCAGGGCCCACTTGGGCGGTTCCTTGGCCACCTGGTGGGTGCCTCGCTCGAAGAGACGAGTCCGGCTGTAGTCGGAGCGGCCCTGGAAATTGGAGAGCCACTCAGGGCCAAGACCACGCCCATTGAAGCGGCCGCGGGCAGCGATCCGCTTCGGAACGGGCGCAACACCGCCAGTGAGATGCTCAGTTACCCATGCGGCCGTCATGCTTTCGACACCGCTAGGGAAGCGGCTGCGCGAAGTTGGGAGTGTTCCACAACAACGTGGAGACCGACGACGAGCGTTTCGTCGCAGCCCTCCAGCGCCGTTGTGCGCTGAGGGTCAGCGAGTGCGGGTGGCTTCGCGCTGGCGATCGCGCTGCTTCGTCCCCGTCTTCTGCGGTTTCACCTGACCGGTGGCCGCGGCCGCCATCAGCGACTCGCGAACGGTCATCGGGTAGCTGGCGTCCACGGTCGCGCGCGCCTGCTGCGTGGCCGTCAGTGGCCGTGTGATGGCCGAAACTCCTGCCACGGCACTGGCCGGCGTCGCGGTCGCCGCGGCGTCTGCACCTGCCTGCAGCGCGTTCGCGTCCTGAGATTCGACGGTCGCGGACGTGAGCGCCTGCTCGCTGCCGTCAACAAGATCCGCGTGCTTCTCCGGATTTGCGACGACGGTTGCTTCGGAGGCGAGGTCATCGGCAGTGCCGGCGTCTGCGTCGGCCGACTGCTTCCGCGCTGCAACGGCGTCGTCGACAGCGTCGATCAGCGCCCGGCGTCGTCCGCTCGCGTCGCCGGCGTAAGTTGTGCGGAGCTCGTCCAGGTCAATCCCGTAGCGGCGCTCAAGGTTGCCGCGGACGGTGTCGTACATGTTTTGCCCGTGCGGGACGTCCGGGCCGGCAGCGACGATGACGTCCACGGTGTTGGCAACACGCTCACCGTTCGCGCTGGCCCAGAAGTCGGGGCTGCGCACGGCCTCGTGCAGCTCGCCCATCCGCTGCTGCAGGAGACGCCGCTGCTCGTCGTACTGAGTGCGGGTCGCTGCGTCCCGTTCGGCCTGCTTCCGCGACGCGTGCTCGCGAAGTTGTCCGAGGGCCATCGAGGCCGCTCGGATTACTCGATCGACTTCCTGACCGATCTCCTCTTCCGACATAACTACTCACCCTTCTCCTGCTGTTCGGCGTTACTGGTCTCAGCGGCCCTGGCCGCGATCGGTGTCCCGGCCGCGACGCGGCGCACGCGTCTGCGTCTGCGGCTGAACCGGCGCTGGCCCCTGCCGGGCCGGGTCGTTCCAGCCCATCGACTGCGCCCACCGCTCCCACGCGGCGTTCGCTTCCGTCGTGGATGCGGCGAGGCGTTGCGCCTCGACGAGGGCTGCACGCTCTCGGCGTGCGTCGGCGACCGCACCCGCGGTGCGGGATGCCTGTCGGAACACGGCTGTCCACCCCGTTCGCGCGCTTGTCGACGTCGCCCGGTTCGCGAGCCGGGCGGAGTAGGCCGCGTCGCCGCGCTGCACCCTCGGCTGCCCGCGACGGCCGCGCCGTGGTGGCTGCGCCTCCTGCGCGAGCTCGTTCGACGTCTCGGCCAGCGGCCCGTGCACTGCGCGCTCGGTCAGCATCGACAGGCGCGCGTAGAACGCTGACGCTTCCGCCGGCGACATCGACGCAGTCTGCGGTACCCCAGAGAAGTCTGGCAGCACCGTCTCGCCGTACTTCCCGTTCAGCTGCCGGATCTCGTCCGACGTGGGCCGCTTACCGAGCGACGACGGCATGTCCTCGAGCTGCTTCTCGACGCGTCCGCGCCGTTTCCAGAACACCACGGCGTCCCCTTCCGTTGGAGGGTCAGACTGCCACTGTTCGCGTAGTTGCCCCAGACCCAAGTTCCGATCGAGCTTCGATCCGGCGAACCAGATCGGAGCCTGCCGGACGCCGTCGATGACTTCGGGGACGATCGCTGCGGAGTAGCCCACGACACGGTCACGGTTGTCCTTATCGAATCGAGGACGCACCAGCACGCGGTGCTGGCGGCACTGATCGATGAAGGACACCTCGTCGGTCGCGACCGCCAGCGAGGACCGCAGCCGACGGCGCAGCTCGTCACGCTGGGTAACCCGGTCACCGTCACGACGTGCGCGCTCAAGCTCTGCAGGCGTCACACCCCGAAGCGTGGACTTGTCCTGCTCACGGGAGGCGAGCACCGTCAGCCCGTACTTGTGCTCGAGCTCGTTCGTGAGTCGCTGCGCGCGACGGAAGTCGTCGTGCACGCGAGCCTTCTCGCCGTCCTCGCGGACCAGCGACACCGCGATGTGGATGTGGTCGTTTCCCCCGGCGGACTCGCCATGCCGGATCGCAACCCACCGGCAGGACCCTGCACCGTCCGCATCGGTGAAGCCCATCCCGTCGACGAAGTCGCGCGCGATGTCACCCCACTTCGCATCCGACAGTGGACCCTCGTCGGCCTTGATCGACAGCGACGCGTGCCACACGTGCGCGTCTCGCTCGCCGACCTTCACCTTCTTGCCGAGCGCGTCGTCCCACTCCTTCACCGGCACCGTCACCCGCGTCCCGTACAAGCGGCGTGGCATGTCCAACAGGTTCGCGATGTCGAGAGCGTCGTCCATCGTGAGCTCGCCCGCCGGGGCGTCGTGCACGATCGCGTCGTGGCCAGCCACGATGTGCGGGTTGGTGTGCGCGTTGGAGTGGTGGTGCGCCTCGCGTGTCGACTGCCCCACCAGGTACGCCAGCAGCCCGGACGCCCGGTCGCCGCGCGTGATGTTCGGCATCATCGGGCGTACTCCTCAACGAGGATCCGATCGATCCGATCGCACAACGTCCGGATCGCACGCAACGTGTGCGGCAGATCGCCCGCGATGCCCTCGCCGACGTTGGCCAGGCGCGCGATCTGGTTGAGGTTGTTCGAGTTCGCCGACAGCAGCCGGCGGATCGTCAACAGGTCCGCGACGCGATCGCGGCGCTCGGTCGACGACGTCCCCGACGGTTCCGCCAATGCGCTCTCCAGCAGCAGCCGCGGAATCGTGATCCCGCCGGCAGCGTGCGCCCGACCGACCAGCGCCGCCTCTTCCTCCGCGTTCACCATCACCTTGTGCGGGATGTTCCGCGGACCGGCACTGGTGTTCGCTCGCCGGCGCCTGGAACGCGCCCGAGCCGAAGGCACTGCCTCTGCCATCAACGCCCTCCAGCCCAGTGCAACGAACCCGCCCCAAGCGGGGACCGGTAGGCCCAGCCTGCCGCATCTGCCACCGGAACGGAAGCAGATCAACCCACTTACGGAGCGTAAGTGTATAGCTTGCTCCGCTCCGCCTCCGCTCCGCACCAACACGGCGCCTAGCGCCTTCACGTGCGCAGCACGTGAAGGTTTTCAGCAGGGACGGCACGAGCATCGCGAGTCCGATGTTCGGCGCACGTCGAAAGTGTGTGACCTTGCGCGCGCGGGCCCGTCTTTCACTGGATGCATGGCAACCAGATACGACCTCGACGACATCACCCGCCGCGCCGAAGAAGCGCACCAGCAGCGCCTCGCCGCGCTCCGCGACACCGTCACCGCAGCTGACGCAGTGGCCGACGCCGAAGCCCAGCTCGTGCAGCTGCGCTCCGACCTGGACACCGCCGTCGCACTCGCTGTCGACGCCGGGTGGAACGAGTCCGAGCTCGCCAGCTTCGGACTGCCGACGGCGTCGCCGAAACCGGCGAAGAAGCGCACCAATACCACCCGGCGGCGCAACTTCAACGGCAGCGCGGCAACGACCCCGTCGCGAGAGATCTCTCGTGCAGAAGACACCGACGCATCCGATCCCGCAGCAGACCAGGCCGCCGCGTAGCGGTCGGACCAAAAACGAAGGAGCAACACCATGTCCGACCCGCAAACCCGCACCGGATTCCTTGCCCGGTTCCGTCGACAGGACCGCGCCCCCATCACCACACCCACACAGGACGAGCAGGCAGCCGAACAGGCGTCGTCGCTCGCCGACATCGCACGCTCCAACGTGGACCTCGGCCGGCACGCGGCCGAACGCACCCGCGACGACCTCGCCGCAAGCAGGACATCGCAGGACCAAGTCACCGCAGCCGCAGCCGAGCGCGCAGCCGCGCTCGACGACGCCATGCACAACCTGACCGTGAAGAGCGCATCACCGGAGACGACCGTGCGGATCGCAGCGGAGGCGTACGGCGAGTGGCAGCACACCTCGCCCGCGGTTGCAGAACGCGCGGTGAACTTGTTCACCGCAGCACACGAAGACACCGGCGTCGCAGCCGCGGCGCCCCTCAGCGAGATCGCAGCGGCAGCCGACACCGACCGGTTCCACGACCAAGCCGTCCGCGGCGTCGAGTTCGGGCTGCGCAGCTCGGCAGCAACACAAGACGACCTCGCATCCGGAGTCGTCGAGACAGCCGACCTCGAAGGGTATGCCGACGGTGTCCGGGACCACGTCAACGCCGCAATCGACCGTCTCGTAAACGACCCCGGCAGCGCCGCAAGCGCCGTCGAACTCGCAGCGAACGCGTACGCAGAGTTCGGCTCCGCGACCAACGCCGAGGCGCTCTACGCGGCCGCGCACGAAACCGCCGACACCACCCCCACCGCGCCACTCGTCGACATCCTCACCAGAGTCATCGACCGCTGGTCCGCCGCGGACGAAGCGGCCGCCGCGGAATACCGCCGGCTCGGGAGCGAACAGGCAGCCGCCGCTACGGACGTCGACAGCCCGCTCACCAGCACCGGCGAATTGATCTCCCTCGAGGTCGACCAGCACGTCGGGCAGATGACGCAGGACTGGGTCGAGCTCGCAGCCGAACCAGGGCGGGAAGTCGACGCGCACAGCGCGTACGTCGCGCTCACCGCGGAGGTCGACAACCTGCACCTCGACGGTACCTACCTCGACCCCCGCACCAAGGAGCGTGCGACCGCACTACCGGCCTTCGTACCCGAAGACGTCGCGATCCACATCGCCGACCTTCACGCACGCCTGGAGACGTTCGAGGGCGCCGCGGACGTGTACTCCGGCAACACCGGGCCGGACTGGTACGACGGCGAAGATGCACCGGCACCTGATCCCGTCCAAGCCCGAGCAGCCGACACCGAGGCCAATACCGTCCGCACAGAACTGCACCGGTACATCGACGAGAACGGCCTCACCGGAACCCAGTGGGACCCGCGCACCACCGAAACCGGAACGCCGGCACCCGCAGCTGCGGAGAGCAATGCCGGCACACCGCCGCACGGGCCGGTGACCTCCTACCCGATGAATGTCGCGTCGTCGCTGCGGAGCGCGGCGGCCGCGCCGGCCGCGGCCGCGACGCCATCGGCCGCGCCGACTCGTCCGACTTCGTCGACGCAGCGCGGCGGCGGTGTCGAGCGATGACGTCCATGCCCGTCCCGGTCACCGGGAACCGGTGACCGGGGTGCGTTCCCGTCGCGGCCAGCAGCTCGCCATCGCCGGCGCGCTGCTGGCCGCCGCCATCATCGGCGCCCTCCTCGCCCCGATCGTGCACCCCACCGAGGTGGCGCCGGCTCCGACCCACTCGCCGACAGCACGGCCAGCGGAGGACGAGTCATGACGACGAAGACCGATGGCGGATCGCTCGGCCGCGGCGCCCACGCATTGCCGCCGACGGCCCTCGGTGACGGCACCGACGACGTCGCAGTCGCATGAGAGCAACAGCGATCACGCCGCAGTGCGGGAGACTGCAGCTGTGACCGTGAACCCGACCGTGATCATGCGGTGCGACCACCCCGGCTGCACCGCAACCCTCGTGCCCGCCTACGACGGCGAAGACATCGACGGAGTCCGGCTCATCGCCCGCGAACAGTCCTGGCTGCCCGCGAACACCCCGGAGGGCCGGCGGCGCGGGTTCGTTGACCTCTGCCCCGCCCACAGCAGCCCGGTCGCCCTCTGGCGGGACAGCAAGCCGGGCACCTGAACCGTCGAAGGGTCAGTCCCGACCGTGCGACCGGTCGATCCGCGGCAGTTGCGCCCCCGTCGATGGCTGTGTCGGCCGATGGTCGGTTGCTGCACTGGCGCGCAGCGCCTCCGTAATCGTCATCGGGTACGACGTCGCTCGAGCAGGGAGCGTGCGTGGCAGCGGTGTCACCGCGTCGCCGAGGACCTCCGCGAGCCGGTCGGAACGGCCGGTGGCCTGGCTGTAGAAGCGAGCCGCGACGAACCGGTCGCGAAGCGGCTCCCCAACCTGGAACGGTGCCGGATCCAGGCGGTAGCCGGCGTGCTCGGCGAGCTGCTGGAAGAACACGAACTGCGCGCGGGTATTGCCCTCTCGGAACGAGTGCACCACGTTGAGCTCCGCCCACCGCTCTGCCACCTGGTCGACGAAGTCCGTTCGTCCCAAACCGGTGAGGTGGTTCGCGTCGGCGAGCTTGCGGTACTCGGCTTCCGCGGCGTCTGCCACCTGCGGGCCCGGGTAGTACCCATACGGGACGGTCGGCGCTTCGGGATCCCCGACAGCGAAGTTGACCACGTCCGGGCCGCTCTTGCTCATCCGCCCATCGGGACCAATGCGTTCCTGGCCGGCCCACTCGTAGACGTCTTGGAAGATCCGGCGGTGGATCTCCTTCATGTGGTCGTAGTCAAACCGACCCTGCACCGGATCCTCGGCGAGTTCGACGAGCCGGACCTGCGCGGCGAACTCTTCCTTCGCGGCGAGGTCCGCCGCATCGGTGGCGCCGAGCTTGTTCCGGAGAACAGTCGTGCCCGGGATGAAGTAGTCATCCCAGGCACGGAAGGTGGTCGGCACGGATCAGCGGGCGTCGATGTGGGCCATTCCAGCAGCGATCGCGTCTTCCGCGGTCATGGAGCCGTCGGCGACGCGGCGGCTGTATTCGCGGAGGATCGGGTCGGTGACCTGGTGGCCGGCCGCGCCGAGCGCAGCGTCCGCGAACAACAGACGACGCTCTGCCTGGGTCGCCGGAACGGTGCGGGTGCCGGGCGCAGTGGTGCTCATAGTCGCGTTCCTCCTGGGTGAATTCTACCGCGGATTGGCCTGCTGAACAGGGTCTACTGGTTCGTCGTCGTCGGGGTCGTCCCAGTGCAGGAGCCGGGTCGCGGCGCCCTGGTAGCGGCCCTTGTTGGCGTGGATTGCGCAGTCGTGGTTGTCGTGGTCGTACGCGGCCCGGTAGTACCGGTCGGCGTCGAAGTCCGCAGCGTTGAACGCGTTCTGTGCGGCGTCGACCTCTGCTTGCCGGGACTCGTAGCCCCACCGTTGCCCTTGCCGGAAGATTGCCCAGTCCCGTGGGGTGAACTCCCCCATCGGGATCTCCGCAGCGCCTCCGTCCGCCGGCGGGGCCGCCAGCTCGTCGAGATCAGCCGGAGCCGCGAATGCATCCGGGATCAGCGGCGATTCCGTCGTCGCTTCTCGTGCGAACATGAACGTGCGGCGCTCGACCATCAGGACATCAGCCCGTGCAACGGCTCCGGGACGGCCGAGCATACTGCCCACGTGTCGACGTCGAACGAGCGGAGCTCGTCGCCGTTGATCAGCTCGATTCGACCGTCTAGGTCGATGCCATGGAGGGCGCCGGTGACGAGTTCGTGCCGCCACTCCCCCTCGAGCGGGAACCAACGGACCAGACCGACGACATCGCCGACGGGAATCTCGAACCCCTGCACACGAATCCGGCGCCGCCCCGCGCTCACCGGTTCCTCCCCCGTCGCCGGCGGCCGCGCAGATCAACCCATGCCAGGCCGCCGAGGAACAGCACGATCAACGACTGCACGCTAACCACGAAGAACAGCCAGGAGGCGGCCGGTCCGAACGGGCCCTGCGCGACGGTGCGCAGTGTCAGCAGCAGCATCGCGATCGCGACAACCAGGAACACCAGGCCGCGAACGCGGCGACTCTTCGCGAACACGATGCGTTCACCGGTGCAGTTCTCCCACCGCGACAGCATCGTCCGCGCTGCTGCGATCGCGGCACGCGTGTCCTCGTCCAGATCGCCTCGGCTGGTGAGCTCGTCGATGTTCGCAGCGACCGCGGGGAAGAACACTCCGTGCTTTGTGCGGGTGACGTTGCGGATCTCCTGCCGGAGCAGCTGCCGACGACGCTCCGCCGGCACAACGCCGGACAGCACCAACGCGGCCCGCACCCGATACCCGTTCGTCCAGCTCGTGGCGAGTGCGAGGACCTCCACGGGCGGTGCGACCGGGTCGAGGATCCCCTCGGCGCGGTCGCCCTCCTGGCCGGAGTGCAGCAACGCCACGACGTCGTCGACGCTCCGGGCGTTCTGCTTCGTGGTCTGCCCCATCGTTCTAGTGTCTTCGATCATGCGTGGGTGCCGGCGTACTGGGGAAACATGCGGTCAATCGCCACCTCGTGACGGGCGGCGCGGTCGTGCTCGCCGCGGGTGCGGGAGATCTCCGCGAACGTCGGACCCGACCCGGACGGTTCAGCGGGCGCCGGTCGGCGGCACATCTCGGCGTAGTACCGATCTGCATCGTGCTCGGCCTGCTGGAGGCGGGACCGCAGCTCGAGAACCTCGGCCATGAGCGCCGGGGTAGCCATCTGGAACCCGACCATGAACCCAGCCTCGTAGACCTGCTGCTGCTCGTCGGACAGTTCCCATTCGCGGACGTTTTCGGACGGGTCGGCGGTGGCCTGGTCGATCGCGCGGAAGGCGGTGACGGTGTCGCCGGCGTAGAGCTCGTCGACGGCAGCACGGGTCTCCGGCTGGATGACGTCGGGGCGGACGGTGGTCGGACGCTCGAGGGTCATCGTCATCACGCGGCCGTGCTCGAGGCGAGTTCGCTGATCTTGTCGGGGCGGAACCCGCTCCAGGAGCCGGTCGCCGTGTCGGTGACGACGATGGGGGCGTTGGTACCGAGGGAGGTCTTCCACTCGTCGATCTGCGCCTGGTCGACGTCTTCGAGGTGCAGCTCGGTGTACTCGATGCCGGCGGATGCGAGAGCACGCTCCGTGGCCTTGCACATGCCGCAGAACCCGGACTTGGTGTAAACCGTGATGCTCATCGAAATCACCCTTTCGTAAAGTTTGTGATGCCAGGGGCCTCTCCCTCGTTGCATGCTTCTATTCTATAACGCGCGGGTCTATATGGGTAGCCTTTTCCGCACATTCTTCTACTATTTTTTACCGGGCGGCACTACTGTTGGCAGGTCGTTGCATATGCATTATCTGACACCAACGCTCGACGTTTACGAACGCGCGGCCGGGGCATCGATAACGGCGGGAGGGCTGGCTATCCCCTGGCGCATTAGCGCCGTTCTGCTATTACCGTCACCTGACAGAAATAGCGTGCTGCGCATTCTCTAACTGTGTCGCCCCGGCGCTTTTCACCATGTCGCCGACCGTCACCGCCCCGGCGGGTCAGCCCGCGACGGGGTGCGTGGTGCTGGTCGCGATGGTCTGCACGGTGACGTCGTCGTGGTCGCACTCCCAGAAGGACATGCGCACGTCGTCGGCGATCGATTCGGGCAGCTGCTCGTTCGTCCACGCCGTCGATGGAAACGAGACCGTGACGGTGACTGTCGTCATGGGGACGGTCGACGACGGGCCGTGGCCGGCGCCGCCCCACTCGTACTGCCACGCGATCGCGATTTGTCCGACGGGGCCGCCGTGGTAGCGGTCGAACACGGCCCGGTGCTCGTCGTCGGTGTGCTGCGGCGGCCGGGTGCAGGTCCAGCGGGTGCCGTCGACGTCGTAGGTCGTCGCGGCGCACACTGACACGCGGGGGTCGACGTCCGCGCCGGGTGCCATGTCTGCGGCCGGGGCCTGCGGGTCGGCCTGCTCGTCGGTGAGATGGGTGGGGCGTTCGTAGGTGATGAACATGGGCTGCGCTTCTCTCTAGGCTGGTTGGGGCAGCGGGGATGCACGTATGGGTACGGGACATCCCCGCCGCTGCTGTCGCGACGTGTCACTTCCTCCTCGAAGCGGCGCGGCCCTTCCGGCTACTGGTGGGCCGGGGTGGGGGGGTGAGGTCGACGCGTTCGAGCACGAACCGGACCGCCGACCACGCCGACAGGGTCGGGTACGGCCACCCGCGGCCGCCGGCGCTGAACTCCTCGCCTCGGCCGTCGGTGAGGTCGTGGTGGCCGTTGAGGGTGCCGTGCTCGTCGCAGAGGACCAGGTGCCGCATGCTGCTGTCCTCGCGGACCACACGCTGCGCGGCCAGGCGACCTGCAGGCGAGTAACCCCGGGTGATGATGATGCCGTCACAGGAGTACCGGACCGCGGTCGGCATCTCGTCTCCGTCGCCCGTGACGAGGGTCGTGCCGTTGTCGTCGTAGCTGTCGGTCTGCCCGTTGAACGAACGCCCCTCGAACCGGCCGGTAATTGCCTGGACCTGCAGGTGGGTCGGGCCGTCGTCGTAGGTGACGTTGATCCACGCGGCCGCGGTACCGGTGGAGCAGCGCACGGAAAACTTCACGCCCGGGAACCGGGTGCGCAGTTCCTTGCGGAGCAAGGCCGCGACGGCCTTCGTGGGGAGGATGGTGGTAGTCATGGTGGTACCGGTTCCTTCGGGATCGGTTGTGGGAAGAGTGATTAGGGGCGGCCGGGACCAAATTGGTGTTGGTCCCGGCCGCTTTCTCACTCCCCGCGGTCGTGCGTGAAGGTGTCGACGAACGTGGTGAAGTGCGGACCTGCCACCGAGGCGGTGTGGGTCAGCTGGTAGCCCTGACGGGCGCGGACCCGGAGGTCTTCGTCCCGCTCGGCGATCTTCGCCAACTGCCGCGGAATGTCGTTCTCGTCCACGACCGGGACGATGGTGGTAACCGTGTCGATGTGCTGCATGTGCTTCTTCCTTCCCTCTCGTTGTTTTGCCGTGAAGGCGACTTGTCGCCGCTAGGACGAGCGCCCGGAATGCAACCGGTCGTGGAATATATGGAGGGGACCCGCTTGCGGGGAGGGGCCGTTTATGCCGCGAAAGCCGGTTGCATTCCGGGTGATCGTCCGTACGCTGCCGAAGGCTTCACGGCAAACCAACGGGCCGCAGGCCCAGACAGTGCCGGCGCAGCCGGTTCCGCCCGGAGCGCAGCGACTCCCGGCCCCTGGCCGGAAGCCTTGGGCTAGTCAGCCCATGACCGAGCACGCAGGACGCCCCGCCACGCGGCCACGTCGGCGCCTGTTCCGCGCGATCGGCGAGCACTTCGGCATGTTCTAAGCCGAGACTTTGTGCAAGATCGCACGAAGTGAGGCAGAATCATGCGAGCGCATCGACGATGCGAGCTCAGCGCTCTGAGGGGGCGCATCGTCGATGCTGCCGTTTCCGACCCGAGGGGAGCTGGCCTATGTTGCTGCGGAAGCATGCTGAAGAGATGCGTGACATGTACGCGAACGAGATCGCTGCTGCTGTCCACGGCGGCGAGCCGCCGTCGCCGCTGCAGGTGGAGTCGTGGGCGCGGTATGACGTCGCGGCACGCGGCGGAGATCCCGCGGCCGCGTTCCCGCCATCCTGACCCGGGCGGACCT
This sequence comes from Curtobacterium sp. MCJR17_020, assembly GCF_003234365.2. Taxonomy (NCBI): domain Bacteria; kingdom Bacillati; phylum Actinomycetota; class Actinomycetes; order Micrococcales; family Microbacteriaceae; genus Curtobacterium; species Curtobacterium sp. MCJR17_020. The sequence continues at coordinate 90,610 of NZ_CP126261.1, forward strand.
GACTACTGCCGGAGGCGGGCAGGGTCACGCTCACGGGTATGCGTGATCGCGACGACCCGGACCAGGATGACCTTGAGTGGGTGTTCGAGGACTTCATTGAGGACCGCGACACCATCGAGCGGAGCACCCCACCGGCATCGCCGCGATGGCCGCTCAGCCGCCGGAGGCTGTGACAGCCGCGAGCTCCGTCGAGCGGCTCCGGGGTGCTTCGAGGGGGCGAAGCCCCTTCGAGTCACGGCGCAGCCGGGACGCAGCCCACGGACACCAGAACGGCCCGATGGGACATTTCCGGTCCTCGATGGGACACGAACCGGTGCCGGGTGGGCGTGAGGGCCGCTGGCTGCGACCCTCACACCGGTTCACCTACTCGGCTGCCTCGATGGTGGCCGGGGCTTCGTCGTTGGCTGATGCTGCGCCGGTGACGATCTGCTCGACGTGGGAGAGCGTGTAACCCCACGCACTCAACTGGTTGAGGTACGGCACCGCCACGGTGTCCGCCATGCCCCACCCGTAGCGGCCGACGTTCGTTTCGACCTCGGCGAGGGCGAACGCGAACGCGACGTGCTGCGCCTTCCCGGGACGCTTGCTGGCCCACTCGGCCGCGTCGGCGTCCTCGGGAACGCCCAGCAGGTCGGTCACGCGAACCCCCTGGCAGTAGTAGTCCCGCGTCCCGGCGATCAGGACGGATGCGGTCCACCGGGCCGCGTCCTTCGGGAGCGTCTTCGAGCCGACGAGTCCGGTGAGCCAGGTCCGGCGGACTTCGCTTGCGGCGGTCCACTCGTCCGCGAGGCGGTTCTCCCGCTCCCGGCGCGCTGCCGCGGCCTCGGCCTCGGCGGCGCGCTCGGCTTCCTGCTCCGGCGTCAACTCGGGCGCGGGGCGGTCGCAGAACGCCCGCGCCGTGTGCTGGTCCGGGGTGGTGCACACCGCGGTCACGTGGGCGCTGTCCCCAGAGGCCCGGACGAGGACCGCGTGGCCTCCGCACGCGGCGGCGTGGGCGTCCTCGTCCAGGGCGGGCAGGAACACCTGCGGGTCGTCCTCCGGTACCGGCTCGTCAGACAGGCCCGTCAGGCGCTTCCACCCGCCGCTGATGTCATCCACGACGGCGACGCCCTGCTCGCGGTACTGCTCCTGAACCTTCGCGACCTCGGCCGCGGCGATCCGGCGGTTGCGGTGCTGCTGGGCGACGAACGGCAGTTCGTCGTCGTAGCCCTCGCTGATGTACTCGTTCAGTTCCGCCGTGGCGTCCTCGTCGCCCTCGAACTCGGCCAGTAGCAGGGCCGCGTCGAACGACACCTGCCGGTCGACCACGGCGGCGGTGGCGGCCTCGGACTTCGCCACGGTCAGGGTCGCCTGCACCTGCTCCTTGTCGGTGCCGGTCTCACGGGCGATCCCGGCGACGGAGAGCCCGGCGAGTTCCAACTGCCGGTACGCGTTGAGCCGGTCACCGTCCGTCAGCGCGGTACGGCGCTCGTTCGCGACCAACTGCTCCGCGATCCGCTGGGCAGGGGTGTCGCCACGCTCGGTGACAAACACCGGAACGGTCGTTCCCGCCTCGCGGGCGGCGAGGACACGCATCTGCCCGTCACGGACCACCACGGCCCCGTCAGCGTTCCGGTAGCCGATCGTCAGCAGGAGGACCCCGTGGCGCTTCACGGACGCCAGGAACGCGGCGTCGAGGTCGGCCGCGGTGCGGACGTTGTCCTCGATCACGGCCTCAGAAGCCGGGATGGTGACGAGGTCCACGCCCACCGCGTCAGCGGTGTCAGTGGTGGTGGTCTGGGTGTTCTCGGTCATGGTCATGTCGTTTGCTACGCTTTCCGGTAGTGACCGGGTGCGGGTCCTGGCAGTTTCCGTCTGTCGGGAATTCCGCACCCGGTCTTTTCTATTCGGTGGGTGCTACTGCGGGTGTTACTGGTCGAGCGCCGCGGTGAGCGCTTCTGCGTGGATGAGAGCGGCGCGTGCGCGGCCGAATGCGGTCATGACCGCCGTGTACTGATCCGGTGACAGGGACCGGGTGGCGTACGCCAACCTGGCGATCCGCGGGCGGCTGCTGCAGCAGATCATCGACGAGCAGGTGGAACCGGCGCTCGCGCTCCGTCCGGACCTGGTCACGGTGTCCGCCGGGGGCAACGACATCATCCGGCCGGGCTCCGATCCGGACGAACTCGCCGAGCGGGTGGACGCGATGGTGTCGCGGCTGCGGAGCGACGGCGCCACCGTCGTGCTGTTCACCGGGCCCGACGTCGGCATGACGCCGGTGCTCGGCATGGTGCGCGGCAAGACGGCGATCTACAACGAGAACCTGCACGCCATCGCCCTGAAGCACGGCGCACTGGTGGCGGACATGTGGGCGCTCCGGGTGCTCCGCGACCCGCGCATGTGGGCACCGGACCGACTGCACCACTCCCCCACGGGGCACGCCACGATCGCCGCCGCGGTGCTCGACGCCCTCGGCGTGCCGCACGGCCTGGAGCCGTTCAACCCCGAACCGCTCGAGGCCCGGCCGTGGCGTGAAGCCCGCGCCGAGGACCTGGGCTGGGCGAAGGAGTACCTGGTGCCGTGGGTCGTCCGGCGCATCAAGCACACGTCGTCGGGCGACGGCGTCTCCGCCAAGCGCCCCGAGCTGCAGGACGTCGTCGAGCACAAGTCCGACACCCCGTAGCGGTCAGTCCGCACCCGTCAGGCGCCGGGACACTGGGGGCTCTCGAGCACTACCCCGGGCGGCGATGTGGCCATAGTCACACGTAACACGACCGTTCGGGCGTCAAAAAGACGGTCTCCAACGCCGAAGTTGCGACCGCGACGAGCGGACGCCCCATCTACCGGACCACAACCCCCGCCGGTGCTTCCAACGCACTCAATTTGACGGCCAGCGATCACTGACACAGCTACGCTCAGCCCCGCTCCAGGTCGTTCGTAATGTGAATGCCGCGAGGCACACCGTCTCCAACGAACGGAGGAGCAGTGGTTGCTCAGATCGCAAGTGGCAGACGCTTTGCCGTTGGCGGCGCACACTGTCGAGGGACTCAGCCCGCGAGGTGCTCCTGGAAACGGCGACGCAGCGGTCACGTGCCCAGTCGCCGCGGTCCCCTGCACCGCTGCGCGAAGTCCGACGGTGAGGGAGTTCTTCAAGAGCATCGCGAAGGTCTACCCGAACAAGAAGTACGCCAGCAACTCCTGCAGCATCGCAAGCAGCTGGCCTGCTCATGCCCTGTCCGAGTAGCTTCCAGAACCGCGCCTCCCAACTCCGCTGCTCCAGCCTGGATCCCATCTGCAACACTCCGAATCACGGTGATGTTGCAACGACCAGCTGAACCCAAGCGCCCTATTCGGGTGCGCGCCGCAGCAAGAGTCTGATGTCCAGTTGGGGCTGACCTCAACTGGACGACTTGTTGTCGATGGCCTAATGGTTACCGAAACGCAGCCCTGAGGGGGATGCGGAGCATGGTCGATAGCGCCTAGACAGGACGCGCGCCTTGGACCGGCTGCGAGGGGCAGTCGGGGGCGCTCTCTGAAAGAAGGTCGGCTGTGCCTATCAACACGAAACCCGCTCTGGCTGCCTCCGTTGCAGCATGTGCCCTCATCGCAACTTCCCTGCTGGCGGCCGCGCCCGCGTCAGCGGCAACGAACGCCCGGACCGAACCCAACTCCACACTCGCTGCCGGTGCACCCGCCGACGCTCCCGCATACGACGCATCGGTGCCAGCCCCGGGACCTGGGGACCTCACCTGGTCGCAAGCGCCGTCGGCGACCACCGGCAGCGCTACCTTCTCCGCCGCGGCACCCGCAGCTACGGGCGGTGCCAGCACGCAGGCGGTGACGCCGATCTCGGCAGCGAACGGTCAGCGCTGCACAATCGACACAGGCAACGTCTACAAGCGGAAGTCTGGCGGGATCTATCCGTACGGCGCGGTCGGCGGCCACCCCGCGACTCAGTGCACCGTCATCATGGTTCGGATCTCTCAGACCACGGACATCTACAAGACGGTGTGGTGGGGACTGCAGAAGGTTGCGGGGCCGTTCAACTCGGTGAACGCAGGACAGGGGCGGCTCGAGCAGACCTCTCCAACCCGGAAGTGTGATGACCTGCGCGAAACCACCTTCCGGATGATCGTGCGCAGCACCGGCACGTTCCCAACCGGCAGCACCGGTACGGCGTCCGCGTACGAAGAGGCGAAGCTCCCCTGCGGCACCAACCCGTGAGCTGAGTTGGCGGGGGCTATCAGCCCCGCCAACGTCCGGACTAACTGACCGCCGGTCCGAACTCCACATGCCCAGGCCCACGGTCGTACCGATAGCCCAGTGCAAAGCGCGTCCAGATGACGCCTTGCGGGAACCGCGCTTCCACCTCGTCCGCGAACCGTGATGCCTCCGGCTCCGTCGCGAACACTCCAAGCACCGTGTTGTGAGGGGACTCGTCATGCAACACGATCCACACTGCCGCAGGCGCCGCAGTCTCGTTGTCACGGCGACTCCTTCGCGATCTCCACACCCCTCAAGCATCACCCTCGCTCACTGCCGTCCGCAACCGACCAGCGCCAGACTCATGCTGCTCGCTAGTTCGTTCCGCGGCACGACGAAGTCAACCCAACCTGCAGCAGTCCCTCCGGAGCCACACGTCTGTATGGGGAAACGTGAACCCCCTCACCGTCGCCTAAGAGGACTGACACTGTTGGCCGGTCGCTGGCCGGTTGCCCGGATTCGTTCAGAGCCGCGACCCAGCCGTCTCCAGCTCTTCCAGGGACCACAGCGACGTCATAGGGAACAGCAAGAAGTCGATCGCAGAGTCGTTGCATGAGCGACCACACAGAATCTCCTACGCATCAGCGCCTGCATCGATCGCGCATCCTCGTCGGCACCAGCTTCCTGCTCGTCAGCGGACTCGCCCTCGCGGGCTGCACTGCTGGCTCCACGACGTCCTCCTCGAGTTCCTCGAGTTCCTCGTCATCGTCGTCATCATCGGGAAGCACGATCACGTCGTCTGCTGAGGCAGCCAGCACCTCCGACTCGTCGACGACCGCGGAGACGATCGCTGCGACCGCCATTGCGGCCGAGGCGTTCCTCGACACCCTGTCCGAGGAGCAGCGCGAAGCGGTGCTGTACGACTACGACGACGAGACCAAGACGACCTCGTGGTCGAACTTCCCCGTGACCTTCGTCGAACGAGCGGGCCTGAACCTCACCGACCTCACCGAGGAGCAGCAGACCGCCGCGATGGCCGTGCTCGAAGCGCTCCTGAGCAATGACGCGTACGAGACCGTCACGAGCATCATCGGCGGCGACGAGTACCTCGCCGAGAACAGCAGCAGCACTGAGGACTCGCTCGGGCAGTACTACATCGCCTTCTTCGGCGACCCGTCCGACACAAGCGCCTTCGAAGTCCAGTTCGGTGGCCACCACCTCGGCATCAACGCCACGCTCGACGGCGACGCAGACGCGATCACGTTCGCACCCACGCACCTCGGCGTCCAGCCCGCGGTCTACACGGACGAAAACGGCGACGAGGTCCAGCCCTTCGACGGCATCTACACCGACGCCTTCGCCTTCTACGATTCCCTGACGGAAGCGCAGCAGGCGACCCTGACCTCGGGCGACGTGACGATGTGTGCGCCCGGCGACACCTGCGACTACACCACCGGTGACGGCCTCACCGGCGCGGACCTCACCGACGAGCAACGCGAACTGCTCCTCGACCTCATCGCGAACTGGTCCGGCATGGCAGACGCGGAAAGCGCCGCGACGACCCGCGCCGAGATCGAAGCGACTCTCGACGACACCGTCATCGCCTGGTCCGGGGAGACCACCTACGACATGAGTACCGGCGACGGCATCAACTTCTCGATCTCCGGACCGAACGTGTACGTCGCGTTCCAAGCCCAGCAAGGATCCGCTGGCGCCGACGTCGACGGGGTCGCCACCTCCGGGTGGGGACACGTACACACCATCTACCGCGACCCCTCCAACGACTACGCGAACAGCGTCGACCAGCAGGCCGCGACCGGCATGGGCGGTGGCCCGGGTGCGTGAGTTGGCGATCCCATCGCTGCGAACTCCCCCGCCGACATCGACTTGAACCGACAGCCCCCCACATCGCGATCGCGTACGGTCACGACGAGCTCACACGCCAGCGGGATCGCTCGGGTCGACTACGCGGAGACGTGCGCACAGCACAGTCCACCCCTTCCCCGGCTCACGTCCCCGCAGACACGGACTCAATCCGCCCGCTCGAGTAAGTGACTATGACGAAATCAGCTCGCTCGTGATGCCCATTAGCCGATGGGTCACTGGACGAGAGGACTTGGTGTTCAGGGGGCCTGGAAAGTCGGCGGCCTGGGGTACCTTCTGCCCAGCGTTGAAGCGGACGTAGACACTGAAGTCGGCGGCAAGCTCGGGGTTCTTGACTGACGACTCCGAGGAGTCGGGCGGCGTGGGTGTGAGCGGCCCGGCTCGCGTGGTACCCGCCGGTGCTGATGCCTCGAAGGCCCACAGCTCGTGCATCGAAACCGTACTGGTTCGGGTCGTTCTCCAGCCAGTCCAGGACGCTGCTCACCAGCCGGTCGGTGGAGGTTGGGTCAACGGGTGCCGCTGGGCAGTCGCCGGTCCCCGGGATCTCGAAGGAGATCCTGGCGGAGCCCTGCTCGAGGTGTCGCTGATACTCGGGGTGTTTTCGGTTCGGTAGGCGTCGAGACCGCACACGAACAGCAGTACCAGCCAACCGCTCGCCGGAAAAGGGCGCCTTCGATGGTGGGGTCAGACGATCAAGCTGATAGCCAGAACCACGAGCCCGATACCGAGCAAGGTGGCGCGCAGGACGATGACTGCGTCCCATCGTGCCTGCAGACCGCGAGCGTTTTCGGCGGTCCTTCCGGCATCTGCGGCGGCGGTCAGGACACGGTTGATGGGGGCACTGATCCTGGCGTAGACCAGCAGCCAAGCCACCCACGCCACGACGGTACCCGCGGCCAGGACCAGCACCGACGTGTTGCCGGCGAACCCGCCCGTGGCGGCCGCTACGGCGGCGAACAGGAGCCCGATCACACCGGGGACCGGCATCCTCTTGTCACCGTACCGGTGCACGTTGCCCATTACCGCGGTGAGCGTACTGTCGTCGATGCGAGCCAGCGCAGGCCGTTGCACGAGCGCGCAGAAGGCGTCCGTTCCGAACACGAGCGCTGTACCGCACAGCGAGATGATCGCGGCCATGTGCGCGAACTCGATCATGACGCCAGCTCGAATCCAGTGATCGTCAGCGCGGCGGTGGCGATGAGCGTCAGCGGAACGATGCGATTGTGCACGGGAAACATGGGACTGCCTTTCGGAGAGGATATGAGACCGGGATGTGGGGCCTGTGCGCTAGACGAGGACGAGGGCGATTCCGGCGAGGATCAGGACCGCGGCGGTGGCGCCATGGACGCTGAGCGCCTGAACAAGCACTCCCCCGTTGGTGGCGACGATGATCGCGTCGCCGATGGGCGTGATCACCGACGCGAGCAGTGCCCACCCGAATGCGTGCGGACCGGCAACGGCAAGGACCACTAGCGGCACGATGCCGGAAGTGATGTCCCGGATGCCCTTGATGCTGGTGAACGCCCGACGGCGGTCTTCAGCCACACCGAACCCGGCGGTCGCGATCCTCGGGGCGACGATGAAGCGGGCACCGATGAAGAGGACGAACAAGCAACCGAGGACAGCGACGATGAGCGCGGCAATGAGCATGAGTAACGACCTTCCCAGTTATCTAACAACGTTCCGTAACGAAGGTAGCGACCCTCCCCGCCGTTGTCTACTCTTGTTATATAACGAGCGCTTTGGTACGGTCTGCGCATGTCTCCCCGGCCAGCTCCAGATCTTGACCTTCGACGCGAGCAGATCACTCGAGCCGCCCGCGACGTAGCCGAAGCTGAAGGGTGGGACGCCGTGACGATGCGCCGAGTCGCGAGCGAAATAGGCGTGACGCAACCTGTGATCTACTCGGCCTTCGCCGGTGGCCGGCAGGCGATCATCGACGCCGTTGCGATAAGCGGCTTCGAGGCGATCGCGACGGCTTTGACCTCACTGCCACCCGAACCAGGCACACGAATGCAGGCATACTTGGACTTCGCTAACGCGCAGCCGAGACTGTACGAAGCGATGTTCTCCATGCCTTCCGGACTCGAGTTCGGAACCGGGGCCACGCCTGAGGTCCTGCAGCGCGCCTTCACGGGCATACAAGAAGCTTTCCCCGCTGCCGACGACGCAGCGGCGGAACTTGCCTGGGCGACCGTCCATGGCCTTGCCACGCTCGAAATCAGCGGACGCTTGCCGACCTCGAAATCACAGGCCCGCCTCGATCACGCCTGCAGGGCCCTCACGCAAGAAAGTCGTTGCGGGGCGGATCTCTAACGAGTCACAACCAGGTAGCTGGTCGGACGACCTTCTATCAAGCCATCGCAGCGGACGGGCCGGCACCCGCCCAGCCGGCGGCCGAGTCGGACGAATGTCACGCCGCAGGGACGGACAGATAGCCGAAGAGTCACACCACGAGCCGGGACCGGTGCCAGCCTGCCAGCCAGCCCCAGGCCAGCCAAGGACCATTAGAGATAGCCGATCGTGTTCCGGTACTGGTGGAGCGTACGAGCGACCCCGCATGAACACTAGGTAGCACAAGTTGTGATTATTCACGCTGTTTTGCATGTTTCTGGTCAAGTTGAAGGGACGTGGTTGGCGGTCATGCTTCGGTCAGGGTCTGCAACCACTTCGTGAGTAGATCGGTCTCTTGCTTGCCAAGCCTGTCGGGGTGCTGGTGTACATGGGTGAGGATCGCGGCGATGTCTGCTCGTGGTGCGATGGCCTGCCGAGTGATCCCCGTGATGGCGGTGATGACGCCGTCTCGCATCGCTGCGGAGAGTGCGAGGTCGCTCTGGGCGAGCATGATCTGCCGCAAAGTGAGGCCGATGTTCGCGGCGAGAATGTGAGCGGCCGCTTGCTCGGCGGATACGACGAGCCGGCCCTGCTTGACCGCTGCGCGCGTCAGGTTGAGCAGGAGACGGCTTGGTTCCGCCTGTACATCGGGGGCGTGTCCTGGTCGAACAGTGCCGTACATGAGCGTGTAGTACCCGGGGTTGGCGAGCCCGAACGCGACGTGCGCGTCCCACCCGGCACGGAGGTCTTCGATCGGATCGCCGCTGCTTTCGTGCGCGTTCTTCGCCGCCACGTACAGGTCGAACCCCCTTTCAGCAACAGCGTCGAGCAGGCCCTGCTTGTTGCCGAAGAAGTGGTACAGCGTCGGCATCTTCACGCCAGCGGCTTCGCACACCGCACGCATCGAGATGTCCTCGCCCGGATACTCCTCGATGCGTGCGGCAGCAGCATCGAGAAGCCGAGTTCGGGACCCTCGCTGAACAACTTCTGTCATGCCGCTACAGTACCTCGTGTATCGTCAGCCTACGCGCTGTGTCATGGCGTTACACGATCGGAAGCGGAAGGAACTGGGATGACCATTCAGACATTGCAGGGCAAGAACGTCCTCGTTGCGGCTGGGGCGAAGAACCTCGGCGGGCTGATCAGCCGTCAGGCGGCGGAGCAGGGCGCAAACGTCGCGATTCACTACAACTCGGACGCCACCCGCCCGCAGGCGGAAGAGACCCTCGCGGCTGTGGAAGCGGCAGGCGGTACGGGTGTGCTGCTGTTCGGTGACCTGACGTTGCCGGGGAACGTGGAGCAGCTGTTCGCGGATGGGGAAGCGGCGCTCGGGAAGATCGACGTGGCGGTGAACACGGTCGGGAAGGTACTGCGCAAGCCGATCGTCGATACGTCTGAGGCTGACTACGACGGCATGTTCGACATCAACAGCAAGGCGGCGTACTTCTTCATCAAAGAAGCCGGCAAGCACGTCGCGGATGGCGGGAAGGTCATCACGATCGTGACGAGCCTGCTCGCAGCGTTCACGGACGGGTACTCCACCTACGCAGGCGGGAAGAGCCCGGTGGAGCACTTCACCCGCGCGGCGGCGAAGGAGTTCGCCAGCCGTGGCATCTCGGTCACTGCGGTTGCGCCCGGCCCGATGGACACCCCGTTCTTCTACGGTCAGGAGACCCCGGAGCGGGTCGAGTTCCACAAATCCCAGGCCATGGGCGGGCAGCTGACCAAGATCGAGGACATCGCCCCGATCGTGACGTTCCTCGCCACCAGCGGATGGTGGATCACTGGACAGACCATCTTCGCCAACGGCGGCTACACCACCCGCTGACTCCGTGGCCGCCATGCGATCAGCCCCGAACCGACCGCATGGCGGCCTCCTCGCGTCACTGAAAGGACACACGCGATGACCACACAGACGCACCCCGCCGACCTACCCGGACCCGTCGCCGCGTTCGTTCACGCGATCAACAGCGCCGACACCGACGCATTCGTCGCGCTCTTCACTGAGGACGGTGATCAATGACTGGGGCACCCGCTACGTCGGCCACGACGGCGTGCGCCGGTGGGTGGGATCAGACGCCATAGGAATGAACGCCCGCATGCAAATTCTCACCACTACGACCGACGACCAGACCGTGACCGTCCGTTTCGACTGGAGCAGCAACAAGTTCTCCGGCAAGTCGACAGGCATCTTCATCGCACGGGACGGACGCCTGGCCTCGTTCACCATCCCGCCGGAACACTAACCAGTACGTCCAACCGCCCTACGGCCGACGAGCGACTCACGCCGAAGCGCAAGCCCACAAACGGGAGGAACGCCATCCATGACCAGTCCCACGGAAACTGATCCCCTGGCCGGTGGCCGTCGGCTCCTGCCGCGGATGAGACCCCGAGACCCGCACGAGGTCGGGCGGGCGGCAAGCCCGCTCGAGCTGTTCTTCGACCTCGTGTTCGTCGTCGCAGTGTCCCTGTCATCGCAGGCTCTGCACCACCTTGAGAGCGAGGGGCACGTCGCTACCGGAGCACTGTCGTACCTGATGGTGTTCTTCGCGATCTGGTGGGCATGGATGAACTTCACCTGGTTTGCCACGTCGTTCGCCACCGACGACTGGCTCTACCGGCTGATGACAATCCTGCAGATGGGCGGCGTCCTTGTCCTAGCGTCCGGCGCCGAAGCGGCGATGGTGCATTACGACTTCACCCTGGTCACCATCGGGTACGTCGTGATGCGTCTCGCCCTCGTCGGGCAGTGGCTTCGCGCGAGCCGCAGCCACCCGGATCTGCGGAACACCGCCTATCGGTACGCGGGCGGCATCGTGGCCGTGCAGGTGGCGTGGGTGGGCCGGCTGTTCTTGCCCGAGACGGCAGGCTTTGGAGGGTTCTTCATCCTGGTCGCAGCAGAAGTGCTCATCCCGGTGTGGGCCGAACGATGCGGCACCACACCTTGGAACCCGCACCACGTCAGAGAACGCTACGGCCTGTTCACCCTCATCCTCCTCGGCGAAAGCATTCTCGCCGCAACCAACGCCATCCTCGAAGCACTCCACGAGGGCCACCACATCCCCGACCTCATCGGGATCGCTGCCTGCGGGCTGATCATCGCCGCTGGGATGTGGTGGATCTACTTCGCCCACGAGCACCAACACCAGCCAGGGCTCGGCGGGTCGTTGCTATTCGGCTACTTCCACTACGTCATCTTCGCCGCCGCCGGTGCCTTCTCCGCCGGCATCGAAGTCACCATCGACGCCACAACCAGACACACCGACCTCCCTGCTGTACTCGCCGCCGGCACCCTCACCCTTCCGATAGCCCTGTTCATCGGAAGTGTTTGGTGGCTGACCCTCCGCCACGGCCTCACCAACATCGGCTCCATCACCGTCGCCTGCGGGGTGCTTGCCACTCTCGCCGCGACGCTGATCCCAGGACTCGTGGTCCTCGGATCCGCCATCGGCACCATCATCGCTGTCATCGCGTCCGAGACCTGCCGAACAGTAGCTGTCCACGGCTGAGGTCGTCCACGAGACAGCCATTGGCCGCGACGTGTGTGAGCAGCTTCGCTCTGCGTCGTCATTTTCGCTGCGGTCCGTGTCGGGTCAGGTGGTGCCAATGATGAGGGTGCTGCGGTGCCCGCCGCCTCCTCCGCGACGTCGTCTACGAGCAGATGCTCGAGGCGATCGAGAACGGCGCGCTCAAGGCAGGGGAGCGCCTGAACAATGAGGAGCTCACGAACTGGCTCGGTGTCTCTCGTACTCCGGTGCGGGAAGCGATCGCCCGGCTTGACTCCGAAGGTCTCGTGGAGATGGTCGCGAACCGGTACACCCGGGTCGACAGCCTCTCAGGCCCGGCGCACGACCAGGCACCCATGCTCCTCGCTGCGCTGCACGCCTGGGTGATCGACCACGCCGGCGAAGCGACCGCAGATGCACGGAAAACTGCGGCCGCTGCGGCGAGCAAGGTCACAGCCGGCATCGGCGTGCACGACGTCGACGCATACCGGGGCCTGCAGGAAGCGGTCGCGGCGCTCGTCGCCGGGTTCGACAACCCGCTCTACACGGCGACAGAGGCCGCGGTGCGTGGCCGGGTGAAGTTCCACGCCCCTGCCCCGGACGCGAACATCGACTGGGCTGCAACGGCTGGCGCCCTCGCGAAGATCTGACCGCCTGCGCTCAGCATCGGGCGCGACGCATCGCGGTTTGTCGCTGACGCTGTCACGTCGCGTCCGACATGAACGGTCACCGATCCCCTACCGGCCAGCGCCACGCGGTGCCGGTCGCGTTCGCTGAGCCACGGCTATCGACGCACCTAGCGTCATCAAGCCGTCGAATGCAGCTTTCGCACAACGGCCACGCATGTGTTCCACGCAGCTGCTCTGCGCCATCGCTCACGTCCGGGCAGTCGTCGAACCGGTGGTACACCCCCGGCGTTGCCGGTGTGTGGAAGGGCGGTACTTGCATGCAGGCTCCTTTGCCGAGCGTCCTGTCTACCGCGCACCCCCTGGGGACAGCAGCGCGGAGCAACGCGGCCGGATCGGTCCGGCAGCCCACGGTTCGTGTGCGGCCGATGCTGCTCAGCACGTTTGCCAAGCGATCGCTTCGGAGCCGCACGGCACGACGGTCGGGCCGGGGCCATTGTCATTCGTTGCGTGCGGCGAACTCCGCTGGCCGGTACTGCGATGGCTACGCTCGCAGCACGATGTCGGGCTCAGTACGCGTCGTGATCGCTCCGGGACCTTGCGGCCTCTCGCCGCTACGGGAGCGGTGGGAGGGTGAGTCGTGAGTGTTTTTCTTCGGGGGCGGCCCCGGGAGTGGCCCTGGCTGCGCCGGAATGGTTTGGTTGTTGTCAACGCAGCCGTGTTCTTCCTCTGCTTCCTCGGCATGGTGTTCGCCGGTTGGCGGGTCGCGGGTCATGACGCCTTGCTGCACGGGCAGACCGCCGAGACGCTCTGGGCGTTTCTGTCGAGCGGTGATTTCGCCGAGGCGACGTTTGAGAACTGGGAGAGCGAGTTTCTCCAGATGGGCTCGTATGTTGTCCTGACGACGTTCCTGTTCCAGAAGGGATCGAGTGAGTCGAAGCCCCTCAACAACGACGCACCGCAAAATGCCGATCCACGGGAACACGCAGACGACTCGCGCGCTCCATGGCCGGTTCGCCGCGGCGGCATCGTCTTGATCTGCTACGAGAACTCCCTCGTGATCCTGTTCGGGGTGCTGTTCTTCGCCAGCGTGGTCGGGCACGTCGTCGGCGGTGCGGCTGCATACAACGAGGATCAAACGGACCATGGTGCGGCCGTGATCACCGCGTGGCAGTACCTCGGCACGAGTCAGTTCTGGTTCGAGTCGATGCAGAACTGGCAGTCGGAGTTCCTGGTCATCTCCGTGATGGTCATCGCGACCGTGTGGCTCCGCCAGCGCGGATCAAGCCAGTCAAAGCCCGTCGCCGCCCCGCACACAGAAACCGGCGACTGACCCGCACTCGCACCGACCCGCGCCGCAAGACGGCTGACCAGGGCGTAGTAGGGACATTCCACGCGCACGAGCGGATCGGGAGGGCGGCTTCCACAGCCTCGCTGCCTCGCTGCCTCGGTCCGGGTGCATTAAGACGGTGCGGCCGCGCCACGGACGGCCTATCGTGGGCGGCAGGTGACCGATGCCCCTGGCCGCCGGAACGATCGCATTGTCCGATGCCGGCCGGAGACAGACATGACCCTCAGCAGCAAACCGCTACTCGCACGATGGCGGCCCATCCATGAGTGACGCGGATCTGCGTTGGAGCGTCCTCGATGCGGACACATGGGAAGCGCATGCCGGACTTCAGCACGTTGGGAACGTGCGGCGCACGTCGGCGTATGCCGTCGGGTACGCCGTTCAGCTCGCGGAGGGTGACCTGATCGGGAGCCACACCAGTTTCGAAAGTGCGCAGGCGCAGCTTGACGCGTTCGCACGGTGGCAGTCTGGCGCTCAACCGGCGCTGTGACCGACGACGCTGAGCGCCCGCACGGGCGAAGCGCAGAGTTCAGGCATGACAGAACGAGGGCGGCCGCACTGTCGGTCGCTGGTCATCTCACTGCTCATGGCGGCCAGCGGGCTTCCGGGACGCGTCTCCGGAAGCCGTGCGTTAGGCCGCAACGGCTTCGCTCGGCTCGGCTCGGTGCTTACCGTGTGTGGAGTGCGCGTGTTCGGCGGCTCAGGTCGGCAACGAACGACGCGTCCGGGCTTTCGAGCAGGTCGTCGTCTGCTCGCATCGACCGGAGCCGGGTAGCCGGCCCGACGAAGAGTCGCTCCCACATGAGGGCGCCGTCCTCATCGATCGCTGGCAGCTCGACTTCGTCGGCGCACCACGCCAGCTCCAAGGATGCGAAGTACGCCAGCAGCGCTCGCGCTGCCGCGTCGCTGGTGAGCATCATCTGGGTGTCGTGGAAGACGTATTGCACGTTGGGCTCTTCGCTTGCAGCAGGGGCCGGGGAAGGTTCGCCGGACTGCGGATGGAAGGCCGAAGTCCGGGGCCGCTGAAGTTCTGAGCGTATCCCGTCGGCCGCGCGCTAAACACAGACACCGCGCCTCTCGCGCCACGGTGGTCGCGGACGGGAGCAAGCCCGCGGGACAGAACTGAACTGCGCAGTCCGGATGATCGCCCGAAACCTTTGGCATTGTGGAAGGTATGGCGGTGGAGGAGCATCGGGAAGCGATGTCGGGTCGCGTTGACGAGTTCGAGGCTCGACTCGCAACCGTGTTCGGGCGGGTACCGGATGGTGGCACGCATCGGCTTGAGCTGCGACGCGCTGGGGACGATGACGTGTCGATCACACGAGTGTTGTGTGATGCCGGCCGGGCGGGGAGCGTGGAACAGCCAACACACCACCTCCTTGTCGCCGTTGGGGACGGGGACGCCACGTTCACCGCTGATGACGGTGAGGTATTCACGGCGTCTCCTGAGGTCCCTGTTCTGCTGCGTGCGGGAACCCGGTACTCCTACGTCGTCACCGGAACGCGGCTGGCGTTACTGCAAATCTCCGACCAGCTGTTGCAAGCCGCCGGCACCTCCGCACGTGGTGCACGGCCGGACCGGGTGATGTTGTCGCAGCCACGAACCGAGGAGGACTGCCGGTCACTGCTCGCACTGATCCGCGACGCCGGTCACGTGATCAGCGGTCCGAGCATCAGCGTCCCCGCGAGGATCCGCCTCCACGACACCATCGCCAACCATGTGCTGTCGGTGCTGACAGCCGACACCACTGCCGCCCCTTCCGGACTGTTCGGTCACGTCGCGACCGCTGACTCCTTGATCCGGCGACAGCTGCCGGCGCCGGTCGCGCCGGCAGAACTCGCGGCCGCGGCCAGGATCAGCCTTCGTACCTTGCAGCAAGCGTTCCAAGAACAACTCGATCAGACCCCCACCGAGTACGTCCGCGCCGCCCGACTCGACCTCGCACGCGACGCACTCGCCGGGGCGGACGCGGACGCGACGGTGACAAGCGTGGCGGTGGCGTGTGGGTTCCGGCACCTTGGCCGTTTCGCCGCCGCATACAGCGAACGGTTCGGGGAACAGCCCCGAGATACCCTCCGGCACGGCCGGCAGTCCGCAACACGTATCGAGGCCGCGCAGTCGCGACGGTAATCCGGTGCGCCTGTGCTCGTCACCGGCGGAGCTGCTGGTCCGCGCGCTCTTCGAGCAGCCGCACGGCAAGGAGCTCGCCGAGCCGGTCACCGTACCGGTCCAGCGCTTCCCGGTGAAGCACCGCTGAGGCATCGAGCACCGGGCTGTCGACACCACTATCCGCCCGGAGGGACGCGACGATGTCGAGTTCCTCGACGACACGGTCGATCCCGAAGGTGGTGAGGTAGTCCCCGTCCAAGAGCCGGCCGGCGTCGTGTTCGAGGAACTGGCTCGAGCCGGCACTGCCGCGCAGCAGCCGATGCAGGTGCTCGGTCGGGAGCCCCAGCTTGGTGCCGATCAGCATCGCCTCGGATGCGGCGGCGGCGTTCGCGAACCACAGCGCGTTAGCAAGGAGCTTCACGATCTGGCCGTCCTCGACGCGATCGCCAACACGGCGAATCCCATTGGGAGCGGCAAGGCGCGCCATGATCGGGAGTGCTCGCTCGACCGCGGCGGCGGTGCCACTGACGAAGAACCCCAACTCCGCAGCTGCTGCTTCCGCAGGCGAGCCGCCCATCGGCGCACTCACCACCTGCACGCCCCAAACGGCCGCCTCCTGCGCGAGCGACAGCGTCGTCTCCGGCGACCCGGAGGTGCAGTCGATCCACAACGACCCCGGCGCGAGCGATGGAAGCGCCAAACAGGCGACGTCGTTGAGTTCTCGAGGGCCTGGAAGCACGGTGACGAGTACCTCGCACGAGACCGCCAGGTCCTCGACCGAGTCGGCCCACTCGACGCCGTTGCCATCGAACGCGCGCATCCGGCCGCGATCGATGTCGTAGACCGCGATCGAGAACGAGCGCTGCAATGCACGTGCGATCGGCGCGCCCATTCGCCCGACACCGACAACCCCGATCCGCCCCAATCTCGTTGCCGCTCGCACTTCGTCCATGCGCCCACTCTGTCCCATGCCGCGGGCCGCCAGCACCGTTCCAGCTCACCGCGGACGACCTCGCCGCGATCGACGCCCTCGACACGGGCGGCCGTGGCAGTATCCCGGTCGACTTCATCAACCTCGAACGCAACAAGGAGTGGCGACCACCGCAGACAGACGGGGGCCCGGTGCACGACGTGCACCGGGCCCCCGTCCGTCTGTTGCCGATTACCCGAGGCGATGGCCAGCCGCACCGACCATCATCACCGTCCCGTGTCCGTGTCATCCGCACGCGGCGGGTTGAACAGGCTCCAGTACGCACGGACGGCGCTCCAGCCTGCGATGAGCAGAACGGTGCCGGCGACCGCCGCGACCCAGGGCAGGACGGGCGAACGCTCCCAGAGCGAGGGGTCGGCGAGCCACAGCAGGAAGTTCCCCATGAGGCTCCCGGTCGCACCGAGCAGTGCCGCCGTGCGCCGGTCGAGGCTGGACAGCGTGAGCGCGATTGTCACCGCGGCCATAGCGGCGACGGCATTGACCATGTCGAACACCGCTGCGGCTCCTACTCCCCGGAGCCGACGGCGAGCTGCTCGCGACCGCCACCCGTGGTCACCGCGATCTTGCGCGGCTTCGCAGACTCCTTCACCGGGATGGTGACGCTCAGCACACCATTGTCGTAGCCGGCCTCGATGCGCTCGGAATCCAGCCCGTCACCGAGGGTGAGCTGGCGGACGTAGGTGCCCGGCTGTCGCTCCCTCGTGAGCCACTGCGACCCCTCCGGTGCGCCGAGGGTGCGCTCTGCACGGATGGTCAGGACAGAGCCGTCCACGTCGATGTCGACAGAGCCCGGGTCGATGCCGGGCAGGTCGACGTCGAGGACGTAGTGGTCCCCCGTGCGGTACAGGTCCATCGGCATCGAGCGCGGCCCCGTGGACCCGAGGAGGGCACCAGCGAGACGGTCGAGCTCGCGGAACGGGTCGAGGTTCATCGTCATGGAAAACAACTCCTTCGTGTCTGCTGTTGAGTCCCCTCGACTCAACTGTCAACGTTCTAGCACTCGACCCTTGAGAGTGCCAAAAACTCGCTCGGAAAATGCTCGGAGCGCCTCCGCGGGATCTCTCCCTGCGGCGACCAAAGGCAGGCGCTCGAGACGACGAGTTAGCTCGCCACCGTGCTGGGCGCCCGGTGACCGATCGGCTACCGGGACGAGATCACGACACGGAGCGCGGCGAGAACGACGACACCGGACGAAGCTGCTCACACCTCCCGTCGCTCTGACAGCGGCCAGCGGCACACGCCTCCCGAACTGATTCGACTCGTCGAGGGGTTGGCGCTGTCGCGGCCGCGACCATCCGTCGCGACGCTGCACCGGCTCGTGGCCGAACGTGCAGCCAGCGAGGGAACAACCGCACCGTCGTACTCAACGGTGCGACGAATCATCCGAGGTCTCGACCCCGCGATGATCACGCTCGCCCTCGACGGGCCGACCTCGTACCGCGACAAACACGAACTGGTACTTCGGCGCCGAGCGAACCGTCCGAACCACGTCTGGCAAGCCGACCACACCATGCTCGACATCCTCATCCGAGGTGCCGATGACAAACCCGACCGGCCGTGGCTGACCGTCATCCTCGACGACCACTCGCGCGCCATCTGCGGGTACATGGTCTTCTCCGGCGCACCGTCGGCGAT
This sequence comes from Curtobacterium sp. MCJR17_020, assembly GCF_003234365.2. Lineage (NCBI taxonomy): Bacteria > Bacillati > Actinomycetota > Actinomycetes > Micrococcales > Microbacteriaceae > Curtobacterium > Curtobacterium sp. MCJR17_020. The sequence goes on from NZ_CP126261.1 coordinate 109,229, forward strand.
GAACACAGCGCTCGCGCTCCGGCAAGCGATCTGGCCTAAGCCCGATCCGGCCTGGGCAATGTGCGGCGTCCCCCGACGTGCTGCACGTCGATCACGTGGTTCTGTCAGTCTCGTTCAGGACCAGGGTGACGGTCTGATTCAGGACCACTTGGCTGCTGTGCGGTGTGTTGTGTCGGCTTGATTCAGGACCACCCGGACGGTTGTTTTGCGCGCTCACCGTGAGCGCGGGAAGCGTGGTGGTCGGATGGGAAGTCGCATGCAGCTGTTCGCTCAGATCCACCTTCGACGCCATCCTGGGTCCTCCCGTTCAAGCACATGACTGCTGACGGGACCACGTTCAGGTGGGGCCACTTATCTCCGACACAACCGCCCGGCGCGTCGGCAAGTGGAGCCACTCAACTCCGACAAACCGGGTCCAAACAACGCTGACAGAGACACTCATCCTTGTCCTCCGACGCTGGCGTAACGTCCGATCCATGTCAGGTGCCGGCGTTTCTTGCTTCCGGTGCGGGGCACCGCTCCCCGCCGACGCGGCGCGGTGCACCAGGTGCAGGACGCGGATCGGTTTCGCGGACGGAGCGCGGCCGACACCGCCAGTCCCGGTGCAGTGCGCGATGTGCAGCACCCTGCTCGATCCGCTGGCAGCGACGTGCCGGCGTTGTGGCGCGGTGCAGCCGCCGGCCGAGTGCCGGCACTGCGGATCGGCCATCCCACGCGACGGCCGTTACTGCGGAGAGTGCGGCCGAGAGCGATTCGGCATCTGACGGCGGGGTATCCGCTTAGCTCAGCGCCGGCTCGGCCGTCTTGTGCGAGTACGAAACGGCAAGCCCCATACGGCGGTGATTTCCTACAAGCCGCGGCCGCGACCGCCGAGCTGCAGTGACGTCGAGGAGGTCCTCGAGCGACGAGCTCGACGGCATAAGCGGATACGCCTCACCGCTTCTCGACGGCGCTGCTGGGGGCTTCCGTGGGTCGATCGACTCGGATACCCTGCCGTGGGGCTCGGTTAGAGCTTGCTCCTGTGTCCCCGGCTCGCCGTCCGTTCGCGGTGAGGTCGCGGCGGCGGTGCCGGACCAGTGGGGCACTGGCACCGCCGCCCGATCTACTTCCGCCAGATCGCGTTCGCGGCTGCGTGCTCCGGGCAGAAGTCCCCGAGCCGGCGCGCACCCTCGCCGTGGTCGGCGGTGAGCCACCCATGTTCCCGCGCGACGGTGCGTGCGCCGTCGATGCTGTCGCCGGGGAAGTCCATCGGCGCGATGAACGCCCCACAGGGGCGGAAGTCGCACCGCACCACGACGGTCTGCATGGCGCTCATGGTCCTATCCTCTCGCCGGCTGCGGTGTCGGCGCTGGTTCGTACGATCCACTCGTGGGATCACGTCGACGGGACCGGTACACCGCGCCAGAAGATGCGCGGTTCTCGCTGCCCCCGGAGGCGATCGGCGCACCCATCGAGGGCGCCGGACGCCATCCCGTACGCGCGTGGGTGCTCCGGAACGATGGCACCCTGCATCGCGTCGAAGCGGTCGCGGTGTCGTCGACGCCGGACGCCGTGTGCGTCCGCTGGCGTGACGGCAAGCACATGGTCCAGTCGTGGGTGTGGCGCACCGCAGTGCGCCACCGTGCACGACCGGCAGCAGTGGACGCGGCCTGACGTAGAAGAGGGCCAGCAGCGCCGGCCCTCTTCGTGATCGTGCGGACGAGTGCCACGCCCTATTCCTCGGCGGACAACGCCGCCAGCGGTGACTTCGCCTGGATCAGGGTCCGAGCGAACTCCCGGAACCGGCGAGTGTGCTCCTTGTGGCCACTGGTGAGCTACCCGCCCTGCAACGCCACGAACAGCTCGCCGCCGTGTGTCAGGGTGACCCGGACCATCGTCCGGCGGTAGTCAACCTCGTGGGCGTCCAGCAGCTCCACGAGGGCAACCGCATCGGGATTGAGAATCCCGTAGCCCGCCTCGGCCCCCTGAGTTGCATCCGTGCACAACGTGACTTCGATCATTGGTTCTTCTCCAGTCTCGACCGGCGCTTGGTCGTGCAGCTCACGCGGGCTGTGCCGGCGCTTCCCGCTCCCACACCACGGCCGGCTCGTCGGGCTGCTCTTCCTGCTTGGCCGGCAGGTTCGGCATAATGCCGAACCGGTCGGCCCGCAGGATGCGGTTGTACTGCGTCGTGTCGCCGTTCTTCCACGACTCGGTATGTTCCTTGCCGACGACGATCACGCCGGTGCCCTTGCTGAGGTTCGTGGCGGCGCTCTCGCCGGTCTCGAACCACGCCTCGACCAGGTGCGTGGTGGGGGCGTCGTCGCTGACCCGCTTCCCCGACCGGTAGCTGCCGGTGTTCTCGACCACGCGGAACCTGGTCACCTTGGCCTTGCCGACGTCCTGCACAACAGGATCGGCGGCGAGGTGGCCCCACACGGTGCGCTCAGCCATTGGTCCGGTCCTTGCTTGGGATGGCCACGCCGGTGGCCACTTCGGGGTAGATGGGTTCGAGCGGCCGGACAGCGCGAACGAGCCGGGTCACGGCAAAGCGGATCGCGATACCGACCAGGGATGCAGAGATGATCAGTACGGCCGAGGCGATGAGTACGCCGGCGTTGTAGTCCTGGTCCGCGGTGAGGGCTGACGTTCTGCGCCGCAGATTGCTCCTATCGGCTGGGGATCGGAGGACCAGCGTTGGGAAGGCGTTGCTCTGGCGAATGTGGCGACGGAGAAGGTTGCGGGGCTTCTTGTCGGCCGCATCGATGTTCGGTGCGGTCAGTTGAGGGTGCAGGTGTAGACACCGATGCCGATCAGGCCGGCGCTGACGCCTTGGGCACTGTTGGTGCTGATGGCTGTCCAGGTTCCGAGGACTGTTTGGGCTTGGATGACGAAGGAGTTCAGTGAGACGAGGTTGCCGATCGCGCCGGCGGTGATGATGGTCCGGTAGCGGCCAGTGCTGTCGGGTCCGGTTGTGGTGGTACCGCTGGGGGTGATGATGTTGGCGAGTTCGTGGGTGACGGTGCCGGATGCGGCCCATTGCACGTTCCCGGCGGTGAGAGTGGGGACGGCGGTTGTGGCGTAGTGCCAGGTGACGGTGATGTCCCCTGCCGTGTTGCCGCAGCTATCGAAGGTAGGGGCGGGCAGCGTGGCCGCGGTGAATTGTGCGGCGGCCGTTTCGGTGTCGGTCCACGCCGCGGCGGTGCCCTGGGGTACGAGGAGTACCGCGGAGAGCAGCCCGGCGATGGTGGCGGCGGTCCAGCGTGCCCGGTTCATGGTCGCCGTCTCCGCGTGCGTCTTGGCGCGAGGCGTGCCAGAAGTGTCCCGGCGGTGACGCTCAGTGCGGCGGCCAGAGCGCAGAGGGTCAGGTGTGTTCCGGTGTAGGCGAGTGTCCCGGTCGGTGTTCGGGTGTTCCGTGCGGGGGTGGGGTCGTCTCCTGTCGCGGACAGCTTGATGGTTACGGCGACCGTTTTGGGTCCCGCAGTTGAGACGGGTTGCGTGATCTGCGCGAGGAGGAACAGCTGTGCGGGGATGGTTATGGCTGCGGCGATTGGGGAAGCGGTGCCGGTGAGTTCGTTCATCGGAGTCGGCCGCACGATGCGGTGTTTCGTGGCGGGGCATGATGCCTGCTGCCATGCGGCGGTGCAGCTTGAAAGTGCGATTGTCAATGCGTGTGTGGGCGCGCCGGATGGTCCTGTTGCTGTCACGGCACCCAGCAGGGTTCGCACGGTGATCGGTGCTGTGGTGATTCCGATCTCCCAATAGGCCGGCGACTTTGGCGCAACGGTCATGGTGACTGGGGTGCCCGAGAGCCGGAGTGCTCCGTGGATGTCCTTGGGTGTTTTCGGTTCGGCTGCTGCGGCGGTGGGGAGTCCGACGATTAGTAGTGCGAGCGCTATCCCGGCCCAGAGCGGTCCGGTCCGGTGCGGTGTTGCCGGCGCGGTGCTCACGTGTCGCTGCGATCGTCGACGGTGTCTGGTGCGGGATTATCTGTGTCGGCGGCCTCGCGGTCGGGCCACAGGGACCACATGACGAGCGCGGCGACGCCGAGGGCGAGGCCGCCGACCACGGCGGGTTGTGACAGCCACACCACCGCGTACGCGAGGCGGGGAGCGGACCAGATGACCAGGCGCACGTGGCTCACCCGGTACGGGTTCGGGTCGGCTGCGTCATTCGCGTCGCCGCGCAACTGCAACGTCGCGGAACCGTCCGTGTTGGGTGTCACGGACACGACGCGGTGCGTGATGGGCAACTGTCCGGCCCGGTCGACTGTGACGACCTGGCCGACGTGTGCTTCCGCGGCCGGGATCTGTTTCACGATCGCGAGGGACCCGGTCGGGATCGTGGGAGCCATCGACCCGGTCCGGAACATGATCAAGGTGATGTGCAGCGTCAGCGCCAGGATCACGAGGATGATGCACACCGCACCACCCGCCGCTGCGACGTTGAACAGCAGCCCCCGGACCATCCGGAGCACACGCTCGCGGGGCCGTTGTTGCTGACGAGCTGGTGTCTGCGGGCTCATGCGCTTGGCGGGTTTCCGGTGAGAGACCATGTCGCGGTTGCGGTGGCGCCTTGCACCGTGCTGGGTGCGGTCGCGGGCAGTTGCACGATGAGGCAGTAGTACACCGCCGCTCCGGGTGCCCCAGCTGTCGCTGCGGGCAACGACCGCGTGTTCACCGGCACCGTCGACGCCAACCCAGTCACATACGTGGTTGTCGTGCCCGCGACCCAGGTACCCGAGCTACTCGGCGCGGACGTCGTCGTGCACCCGCCGACGGTATCGACGTACACCTTGTACGCCAGCGTCGACACCAGCGTGGCATTCCCCGCTGTCGCCGCGGACGACAACGACACGGAGCCGCCAAGCGAACCGGCCGCGGCACGCACCACCAGCGGCGCGGCAACCGTCAACCCCGGATACATCGCTGCCGCGTCGAACGTCAACGATGCCGCCGAACCCGACGGGTGGTCAGCGAACGCTGCCCCATCGGTCGACGACTGCATCGCAAAACTCCCCGCCGTGAATGATCCCGTTCCATACTCCTGATCCGTCCACTGCGCTACCGTCCCCGGCACCGTGACACCGGCAACAAGCCCGAGTGCCAGGACACCACGCAGGAGAACAGACCACCGCCGGAAGCGGCGACGTGTTCCACGCATGGCCGTCAGCTACTGCGACGCCGCCTGGAATTGCCACACCGCAGCACCCGTCTGTCCCGTGGCGAGATCAGCACCCGCGGTCACCACCAGACACAGGAACTGCGGCGCGCCAGCCGTGTCCGCGGTTGCCGCCGCCAGATCGAACGTCGTATCGGCCGGCACCGTGTCGATCGCGGTGCCCTCAGGGACCACCGACGTTCCCGCCGTGACGGCCGCAGCGTCGCACGTGAAGGAATCGACGGCGTAAATGCCGTAGGTCAAATCATCCACCGATCCGGTCGAGGTTCCCGCGGTCACCGTCACCGTTGCCGGCACCGTCGTCCCGGCAGCAAGCTCCACCGCATACGGGGAGTACGACACCATGTCTGGAGCTAACGACGCCGCGTTCACATCAAACGCCAACGCACCACCAGGGCTGGTCGCGTGGTCAGTGAATCCCTCGGCCGTGCTCACCTGACCCGCCAGCTCGAAGTCACCGCTCGAGGTGAACGTGCCATGCGCGAACTCATCGTCCTGCCACGCCGCCAACGTCACGACCGCCCCGACACCGAGCACCAGCCCTCCGGCCAACACCGCCAGCACCGTCTTCCGCCGCCGACGATCTCCACGTTGCGGTTGCGTTGCTGTACTCATGAGAACCCCTGATCGGTAAAACGGAGACATCATCATCTCCTGGCTACCCCCGACGATACGCTCGTATAGCGAAAACCACGCCCCCCGGACGAGGCACATAATCTGCGCACCACACTTCATAGCGAGGCATCGTTTGTTCCGCCCCGGGTCTGATGGAGGCTCTCAATGCACGGGGGGATGAGAGTCATGGGAGCACCGAGGAAGTACCCGGAGGAGCTTCGGGAACGAGCAATGAGGCTCGCGGTGGAAGCGCGCCGCGCCCCGAGTACCGAGGCGGCGCGTTGCGTCGGATCGGTGAGCAGCTAGGGATTAATCCGGAGACGCTGCGGAACTGGGTGCAGCAGGCCGACATCGATGCCGGCGACCGGCCTGGCGTGACCACGGACGACGCGGCCCGGATCGCGGAGTTGGAGCGTGAGGTCCGGGAGCTTCGCGCCGCACTCCAGTACCGGGAAATATCACTGATCTGTGGGGCGCAGCTACGGGGCCATCGGTGTTCCCCATTCTCGTCGCGGGACGTGGCCGCCATGCGTCCGGTTCGGGTCCGAACGCATGGCAGTTGTGGATTAGCGAGTCGTGTAGCCGCCGTTGGCGAAGATGGTCTGTCCGGTGATCCACCAGCCGCTGGTGGCTCCCGGCGCTGCTCGTGCTGGGACTCGTCGTGGCGGTGATCGCGGGAGCGCCGGCTCAAGGGTCGGGTGCGCGAGGCGGCGCCGGACGCCCGCGGGTGAGCTACCAGGCGCAGAAGGAAGTCGGCTCCGCTCGGGAGTCGACGTCCTTCGTACGATTCAGCGGGGTGCGCAGGTGACGAGGACCTTGCGCGGAGTCGCTGTCACCATGTGAGCTGCGTGTCGTCTTCGAAGACCGCGCCGGTGGGCCCGTCAGCGGGGAGTGTGGCGAGGCGGACGGCGACGGCGGCGCCCTCATCGGGCGTGCGGGTACCGCGGAAGTTGTTGAAGTCGGTCGCGACGTGGCCCGGGGCCGCTCCGTTGATCTTCAACGCGGTTCCCGCGAACTCGCGGGCGTAGTGCACGGTCAGGGCATTGAGGGCGGTCTTCGAGCTCGAGTACACCATCGAGGGCTGGCCCGCCCAGGCCCCCTCCTCGCCGATCGAACCGCGCTTGCTCGTCACGTTCACGATCCGCGGTGCGTTCGCCTTCGTCAGCAGGGGCAGGAACGCACTGATCATCCGCACGACGCCGAAGACGTTGACCTCATAGACGTTCTTGAAGTCGTCGACGTTCTCCTCGCTCGGCTTCGGGAGATTCTCCGTCGACCGGAACGTGAGGGTGTTGCCCCCCGGCGTTGTTCACCAGGACGTCGAGGCGGCCGAACTCGGCTGCAACCTCCGCCGCGAGGGCGTTGATCTGTTCCTGGTTCGTCACGTCGAGGACGACCGGGCGTACGCCACCGTCGATGGTGTCGGCGGCTGCTTGGCCGACCTCGGCGCTTCGTGCACCGAGGAGGACGGTGAAGCCTTCTCGTGCGAGGCCGCGAACGATCGCGATGCCGATGCCCTTGTTCCCACCGGTGACGAGGGCAATCTTCTGCGTGCTGCTCGGTGTTGTCATATCAACAGCATGCGTCCACTAGTGTTGATGCGTCAACACCAGTCCCGTAGGTTGGTCGCATGACCGTACCGCTGACTGAACAGGAACAACGCCTCTGGCATGCGTGGAAGATCGCGGCGGACAAAGTCCGGCAGCGTGTGGCCGAGGACCTCAAGGCTGGTTCGGGGTTGTCCGATCAGGACTTCGGGATTCTGACCCGGCTGGCCGAGCTGGGAGGCGGCAAGCTTCGGCAGAACGACCTCGGCGCTCTGTTGCGGTGGGATCGCACTCGCCTCTCCCACCAACTCACGCGGATGGAGAACCGCGGACTCGTCAGCCGCAGCGCGGTCGACGGCGGCGTCCTCGTACGAGTCACGGACGAGGGCGTGCGCCTCGTGCGTGTGGCCCGTCCGATCCACGCAGCCGCGGTGCGGGAACACCTACTGCAGCGCACCGAGGGCATCGATCACGCCGCACTACTTCGGGCCCTTGAACAGCTCGCACTCGCCCCCGACCCCGTCTCGATAGCCGATCCGCTACCGAACACCGATGGGGACGAGAGCTGCCCGACTGTGGCGCCACGGAGTGACCGGTTGCGGCAACAGTGACCACCAGGGGAACGATGTCCCCCGCCTCAGCGGCGTCCTCGAACACCGCTCGCGACCCGCAAGTGGCCTTCAACGCGTACCGCGAAGTCGGGACAACCTGCGTCAATGAGCGCTTGCTTCAGACTCTTCCGCTGTGGTTGCGAGTTCCAGTATTTGAGCTGCTTGAGCGCCACACTGCGCACACGATCCGGGACTGCATCGTCGACGAGACAGAAGAAGTCGTCGCACGTATACACCTCGTAAGGGGCGCGGTCGTCTTCCGTAAATCCCTGATCCTCCGTGAGCAGAACGTCCGCCTGACAGCCAACCGCGGCAGCGTGCACGTGGCGGTCGTCTGCGTCAGAGCCGGAGTAAGCAACGGAACCGTCGAAGTCTTGAAGCACCTCGTCAATTGACGCCAAGATCGCCTCACGAATGTGAACCGTCACCGCTCCGTCGGCGTCCCTCATGTGCCGCCGCAGCGTGTACAGTGCTTCGGCAAGAACATCCTCGGTTGTGTGCAGCTGGAACATCGCTGGGATCTCCGCGCGGAGCAGGCAAATCCAGTCGCGCAGCGTCCTACTCACGAACACGTTCGCGTCGACAAAGACTCGTTGCACCACCGTCTAACCGTAATGGCGAACGCCCAATAACTTCAGTCGAACGCCTCACCCGCGCGAAGGAGCTCATCGGCGGCGTCTCGGCGGCGATCCTCACGACGCTGCCGGAGGGCCAAGACGTCGTCTCGACGTAGACGGGTGTGCGTCTTCACCTTCGTCGCTGGGATCTCCCCAGCGGCGATCATCTTCATCAGAGTGGGGCGGGAGACGCCGAGCTGCTCAGCCGCGGTCGTCGTCGTCAGCTCTTCAGGGAGCGACGAAGTGAAGATAACTGAGCCACTCGCTGCGCTCCGGATCGCACTCTCAAGGAAGCGTGAGAGCTGAGCCGGGAGTTCCACCATCGCGCCATCTTCGAGAAGCAGCGCCATCCCACGAACGCGACGGTCGTGAGCTTCATCAACAGCCGTAGACGCTTCAGCTCTCACCACATCGTCGATCGCCAGCTGCTCAGTGAGCACGGATCGTACGGGTGCCACAACGGCCTCCAAGTCATGTCGAGTGTGGGGCTTGGCCCACACTAAACAACTTACACTCTTAACTGCAAGTGCCGGTTTGGGTGCCCGCCGGCCGTGACCACACCTGATTGGGCTACCTCGAGGCAGCGCATCTGGTGAGTGCGCTGCCTGCCCACTACGCGAGGGTCGAGCCCAGTGCTCATCTTGCATCGGGCTGCTGCAGTCGACATCGCGACTTGTTCCCGAGGCGTCTCGATAGCCGATCGGCGGTTTCAAGGGGTCGTTGCAACGGGTGGTTGTTTCGAGTCCGACAGTAGCTGTTCGAAGGCTTCTGCTGGGGTGCGGTAGCCGAGCGTTTTGCGAGGTCGGCCGTTGAGTTCGGTGGCGACCTCGAGGAGCCGTTCCGGGCTGTGGATGCTGAGGTCGGTGGACTTGGGGAAGTACTGCCGGAGTAAGCCGTTGGTGTTCTCGTTCGAGCCGCGCTGCCAGGGCTTGTGGGGGTCGCAGAAGTAGATCGCGAGGTTCGTGGCGAGGGTGATGTCCTTGTGACGGGCAAGCTCGGTCCCCTGATCCCACGTCAACGAGCGCCGCAGATGCTCCGGCAGGCTCTGAATGGTGGGGATCATCGCGTCACGGACCGCGTCGGCACTGTGCCCGTTGGGCAAGTGCAGCAGCATCACGTACCGGGTCGTGCGTTCGACGAGGGTGCCGATCGCGCTGCGGGCGTTGATCCCGACGATCAGGTCCCCTTCCCAGTGACCGGGAACAGCCCGGTCATCGGCTTCGGCGGGGCGTTCGCTGATCAGGATCATGTCGCGGATCTTCGACCACGACGCTTGCCGACGTTCACCGCGGTGCCGGCGGAGGGCTCGGCCGGTGCGGAGGTGTTTGTGCAGGTCAGCGCGCAGGTGGCCACGGCCCTGCACGAAGAGGGGCTGGTAGATCGTCTCGTGGGACACGTGCATCTCCGGCCGGTCGGGGAATGTCCTAGCCAGGTCATCACGGATCTGCTCCGGGGACCAGTTCCGCACCAACCGCAGCTCCACTTGCAGGGCAAGTTCGACCCGGTCCAGCTTCCGCGGTTTCGGCCGGCGCGCTCGTGCTCGGCATCGCTTCTCGGCGGAGTATGGGCGGTAGGTTCCACCGGCCGCGGCGTTCCTCGTGAGCTCGCGGCTGATCGTCGACGGCGACCGACCGAGTGCTTTGGCGATCGCGCACACGCCCTCACCGTCTTGGCGTAGGTCTGCGATCTGGAGCCGCTCTTCTTGGCTGAGGTACCTGTCGGAGCGGGGCGTGTGGGCGAACGGGTTCCGTCCGCCGGCTGCTTTGACCCATCGATATCCCTGACGTCGGTCCACGCCGACAGCATCACAGGCCGCCGTACGCCCAAGGCCCTGTCTCAATAGCTCCCAGAACCGCGCCTCCCGGGCACGGTGTTCCAGCCTCGATCCCATCTGCAACACTCCAAATCACGGTGGTGTTGCAACGACCGGCTGAACCCAAGGATCGCCTACCGTGCACATCGCGGCAGAGTGCCGGCGAACGCACTATCCGCTCGCCGGCGCGGACCTTGGTGTCGCAGCAGCCCCGCCCGGGCAAGTGCCCGGGGACGGGGCGCTGAACGAGATGCTCCGGGTCTGGCTGCCCTCGTCTAACAGGCCGTTGGACAGCTCCTGTCCCGGCGATATGCGCCAGACGCTTTCCCTCGATACTCTGTTATGAAACCCCTGCTTCATAACAGACGATCGGTGATTCGATGCAGCCAAGTCCCTACACCCCGGGCGAGATCGCTCGAACTGTCCCTGGGCGGGCTCAGCAGATCGCGGAGGTCGACGAGCGCCTGTCCACACTGGTTGATCTCGGCCGGCTGGTGGGCCGCATCCGGGTCGATCACGCAGCTCGCGGCTTCGGGAAAACCTCGCTCCTCCGGGAATATCAGCGTCATGCTGCGGCACGCGGTGCGGTCACGGTGTGGGTGACCGCAGGCGAAGAGCAGGGGCTCGTGGCGCAGATCGCCGCGGAGCTCCGGCGCGCTACCGAGGGGTTCGGCGAGAAGACCCGGGCAGTGCTTCGGAGCAGGATCGAGACGCTGCAGCTCTCCGTCGGGGTGCCGGGCATCGCGACCGCGACGGGCACCTTCCATCCGGCCGACAACAGCCAAGACCTCGAGCTGTCGGGGTCGCGGGCTCTCGAGGCCGTGATCGAAGCAGCGGCCAACGACTTCCCTCTGGTCATCCTCATCGACGAGATCCAATCCGCGGATCCGGTGGGGCTTCAGACGTTGGTCTACGCCTGGCAGCACCTGCAAGCCGAAGGCACCGATGTTCCTGCCGCGGTGTTCGCTGCCGGCCTTCCGAACGCTCCGGAGACCATCGCGGGGATCGTCACGTTCAGTGAACGCCTCGCTTACCGGCCACTCGGACCACTCCACCGCGACGCGGAAGAGATCGCGATCATCGGACCCGCACGGGCACTCGGGGTGCACTGGACCCCGCCCGCCGTCGACCGGGCACTGGAGATTGCGCAGGGGTACCCGTACTCCGTGCAGCTCATCGCGGACGCCGCTTGGGCTGCCGCGGGACGACCGGACCCGGGCGGCGTCATCGACGTCGGCGCCGTCGACCAAGGCCACATCGCGATGCAGGCCGATCTCGACGCCCTGTTCCGAGCCCGATGGTCCGCCTGCTCACCAGCCGAACGACGCATGCTCGCTGCAATCGCGAATCTCGGCGACGGCCCCGCTTCGCGCTCCGCGATCGCGGAAGCGCTCCACACCGGCAGCAATCAGCTCTCAACACCGCGGGCGCGCCTGATCGATAAGGGCCTCATCCAGCCGGCCGACCGCGGAATGCTCGAGTTCACCATCCCTGGCTTCGCAGCGTTCGTTCGCGATAACGAGGTGTAGCAGTTCCCGTTTCGATGCAGGAAACGGCGACCCTCTCTGTCAGGCTAAGAGTCCGTCCCCCGATTGGAGCACTTACATGGCGCAGAAAGTCACCACGCACCTCGTCGACGACCTCACCGGCGACACCATCGAAGACGGCAAGGGCCGCACCGTGTCCTTCTCCTTCGACGGCGGCCACTACGAAATCGACCTCACCGACGACAACGCAGACGCGCTTCACGAAGCGTTCTCCGACTACGTCGCTGCCGCCCGCAAGGTCATCGGCCGCTCCGGGCGCACCAGTTCCGGCAGCGCGCCGAAGCGTGGGAACTCGGAAGAGCTCGCAAAGATCCGCGAGTGGGCCAACGCGAACGGTCACGAGGTCTCCTCCCGCGGCCGCATCAGCCAGGCCGTCCGCGACGCGTACGACGCCGCGCACTGACGCCACTCCCCCGACACAAACAGCCGGCCACCCCTCGGGTGGCCGGCTGTTCACGTGTACGCCGATACGGCGGTTTTATGTCAAGTGGCGATGGCGCTCGGTAACGGCATCAGTGTAGTGCCGCCCCGAGGAGCGAGCCCGCTTCGTCGAGTGCGGTCACGCGTGACGATTGGACGCTCCAGAAAAGGCCTTGCGCTGTGCTGATCTCCAGCTGACCGTATTGCACGACGGGAAGGGCGGGATTGTTCTTGAAGCGCCGGTCCGGGCCGCCCTTGACGTTGACGTACTGCCAGGTCTCGCCGATCAGCCGCGTGTCTTTCGGCACCTGTCCCGGCTGTTCAACGAAGCGGGTCACTGACCGCCGTACGCTCAGATGCCGGTAGGCCACGTCCGAGTAGCGCTTGCCGGTGCCCACGAGAAGCCGGTCCGGCAGGAAGTAGAGCGTCTCCTTCCCTGCCCGGACGGTCGGGATGTCGATATTCGTGGCGAGATACCCCGGCTGCTGAATGCGTGCCTCAGCGGAGATTCGTTGGACGATGGAGCCGACACCAGCGTTCACCTTGTGTTGGTACGTGGTCTGGACTTGGCCCGACTGGACGGTTCGCCAGAGCTTGGCGCTGCTCGACGTGGCATCCCATGAGGTGACGAACCGGTCGAACCAACGCGCTGCGTTGTCCTCGAGATCGTAGAAGAGGACGACGTTTTTCCGGAGCCCGTCACGAAGGAACAGCCACCAGCAGCCCGGGACAGCGATTGCCCAGACGATGAGTCCCCACGGCATAAGCGCTGCCCCGATCACGAAGGCGGCAATGGCAGCGATCCAGCCCCAGCGCGGTCGTCTTGCAGCATCGTTGAGCTGCTGCACGACGTCGTCGCCCCCTGTCGGCCGGAGCTCCAGCGCAGATAAGCCGCTGGTGTCACCCATGGGGACTTCGGCTGGGTTCCACGGCACGGACGCCACTGGAGGTGTCGGGACACTGGGCCTGCTCCGCGCGGGCTTCGATGAGAGGTACATCGCGCCGCTGGAACCGACCCGTACGTAGTTCCCGCGGGGCCCCGCGCCGATGCGAAGCCCCGGCACCCCCGCGCTGACACCGATACCTGACTTCGACAGATTGAACCGCAGCGGCCCAGCCTTCACACTCGCGCGGATCGAGATCCCCATGTACCCCTCCTTTGGGTCCCGCTCATGATGCAGTGCCGAGAGCTCACGATGCGAGTGCTCAAGCATGTTCCGATGTCGTTGGCGCACCACTCACCCCCGATCTGGGGGAAAGCGTCGAGCTGAGCAGCCCCGCAGACTTGTGCGGTCCTCATCACCAGGGAGCCGCAATGCCTTCGCACCACCCGAGCAGCCACCGCCCGATCGGCACCAGCCGCAGGAAGCTCCCCACCACGACGTGGGTCGGGATCATTGGCACTTCGATCCTGTCGCTGATCGCCCTCGCTTCGGGCGGTGTGTGGTCGACGCTGCTGATGATCGCCCTCGTGGTCCTCATCACTGCCGTCTACGGTCTGCTGTTCCGTCGTACCACCTGGCTCAGGCTCCCCCGGAAGCGTTCCGCAGCGGCGCTCGGAGCAGGGCTGGCTTTCGTTGTGCTCCTCGGCTCCGGATCAGCCTTCGGAGCCGCGCACCCGTCGAGTGCCACACCCGACCAACCGGCAGCGATCGCCGCCTCCCCAACCCCCACCAAGACACCACACGCTGCAGCAGCAACCCACACACCGACACCGACACCGACACCGACACCGACACCGACGGTAACGACGAAGCTCGTCACTGAAACCGCCAGAATTCCATTCGAGTCCACGACCGTTGAAGACGACACTCTCCCCCAGGGCACGACCACCGTGACGACCGCAGGCGTCCGCGGTGTCCAGACCACGACGTACCGCGTCACGATCACCGACGGCAAAGAGACCGGACGCCAACAAGTTCGCCAGGAAGTCACCACCCCACCAGTGGCGCAGGTCACAAGCGTCGGCACATACGTCGCACCAGCCCCGGCGCCGGCACCGGCCGTGCCCGACGGGGGCGGCGCAACCGCTCTCTGTGTTGACGGGTCTCTCTCGTACGCTGCTCACCACCAGGGCGCATGCTCGCACCATGGCGGCGTAGCCCAGTTCTACAAGTGATTCGAATACCGACGGACCACACGCGCCCCGCCGATCCGCAAAACGAAGCAGGCCACGGGCTCCCGCCGCCGCCATGGGGTGCCAGCCGTAGCATTCAGGCCAGCTCACCCGTGTGAGCGCTGATGGCAAAGGAGCCAATCATGCGAGTTGCCCCGTACCACTCGACGAACGAGTCGGATCCCGACGTCCACCACGTGGACAACGACTGCCCTGCAGGCCGACAAATCCCGTCCTACAACAGAGAGCCCGGAACAAACGGCTGGCGCCGCTGCGAACGCTGCGAGTAGAAGCTGCCCTGGGTGCAGGTGACACCCCACCTGCACCCAGGTGCTCCCTTCAAGACCGGCGCCCGGCGAAACGCACCGCGAGAGACCCTCGCCCTTCCGCACCGAGCCTATTAGCGATAGCGAGGCAGCGAAAGGCGCTCTAGAGCGTCCGGTGTCTCCGGGAGACCAGCCGATACCGCGCTCTTATGTTAGCTGGAGGCCACGCGCATCCAAATAAGAAAGAACACTTCAAGTGAGCTTTCAGCAACGTCCGCATTCCACGAGGAGGAAGTAGCCGAGGAACACGACGTCCTCGCTCGTCGTGTCGAACTTGGAGATGACGACCTCCGCCGGCTCGTAGAAGACATCACCCGCGCGGAGAGTGGTCTCTGCCTCGTCGCCGATTTGGAAAGTGACCGACCCCTTCTCGATGGTACCGAACACAGGGCCATTGTGAACATGGGCGCCACCCGTCGTGCCAGCCGCGATCGAGATTCGGCGCACCTCGACGTGCGACACGTCTATGCTGCCGCCGATAGCCTGGTCGAGAAGAGTCGATCGAGTGATGGGCGATTCAGTCATGGCCGCAGTCTGCCAGGACTGGCCGGCCCTCCCGAGGAGCGTTCTGGATCTAGGCGGATACGGCCAAAAGATCGCACGAGGCTGTCCGTAGACCGATCGGCTACCGAACACGCCGCGACCCGCTTTGAGCAGCTACGGTCCGTGCGTCGATTTGCAAGCGACGCGGAGTGGCAATCGAACCAAGTACTGATATGCGGGATACAGTGCTGGCATGCCTGTACCGAAGTCTTCGACCAGCCAAGGTGCCCGCCGCCTCCTCCGCGACGTCGTCTACGAGCAGATGCTCGAGGCGATCGAGAACGGCACGCTCGAGGCAGGGGAGCGCCTGAACGATGAGGAGCTCACAAGCTGGCTCGGTGTCTCTCGTACTCCGGTGCGGGAAGCGATCGCCCGGCTTGACTCCGAAGGTCTCATGGAGATGGTCGCGAACCGGTACACCCGGGTCGCCAGCCTCTCAGGGTCACAGCCGGCATCGGCGTGCACGACGTCGACGCATACCGGGGCCTGCAGGAAGCGGTCGCGGCGCTCGTCGCCGGGTTCGACAACCCGCTCTACACGGCGACAGAGGCCGCGGTGCGTGGCCGGGTGAAGTTCCACGCCCCTGCCCCGGACGCGAACATCGACTGGGCTGCAACGGCTGGCGCCCTCGCGAAGATCTGACCGCCTGCGCTCAGCATCGGGCGCGACGCATCGCGGTTTGTCGCTGACGCTGTCACGTCGCGTCCGACATGAACGGTCACCGACCGTTCACCGAGACGGGTTGAGCAGATACGCCGTGTCTCATGCCCGGGACCGTGAAGGGCACTGATCGTGTGATCGGTGCCCTCCGCATCATCGCTTGTAAGTCAAGCTCGTCCGCGTGCGCTGGCTCGGGGCAGGACGATGCCGAGGATGATCATCGCGACAGCGAGGAAGGCGTGGAGCACGTTGTCGGCGCTGTTGAGCGGAACGAAGTTCGCAGCGCCGGTCATGCTGGAAGTGAAGAGGCCGTAGATGAACAGCACCGCGTAGATGATGCCGCCGACCAGCAGGTAGAGCCGTGCGCCACCGGCAGAACGGGCTGCGGCAACGCCGACGATGCCGAAGAGCAAGTGGACGATGTTGTGCAGGACGGATACCTGGAACAGGCCCAGGAGCAGGGCCATGGATCCGTGACCGGCCATGGACATGGACCCCATGTCCATGGTGAGTCCGGGGATGAAGCCGGCGATACCGACGATCAGGAAGACGACGCCGAACAGCAGGGCGCCCTTCTGGGTGAGGGTGGCGGCGAAGCCGGTGCGCGGAGCTGCTGCGTTGCTGGTCATGAGAGGTGCCTTTCGGTCAATGTGCTGGTGACGTGGCGCGCGCGTGGTCAGTGGTCGACGATTGGGGTTGTAGCCGATGACGGAGCGCGGTCAACCCGTCTCGGACGCGGGTTTTGGCCGTGCCGAGCGTGGTGTTGAGGTCGCTGGCGACTTCCGCGGTGCTGCGTTCTCCGAGGTACCGCAGAAGAACCGCGTCGCGTTGCTTGACGGTCAGCTCAGACAAGGCCTCCCGGAGCTGAGCTCGGGAGAAGTGAGCGTCGAACTGGTCGAGGCTGTGGTCGGTGCTGTGGTGATCGCGGATCCCGAGGCGCAAGTCCCGGCGGCGGGACGCTTCACGGCTGCGGATCCGATCGATGGCTCGTCGATGAGCGATTGTGCGCAGCCATGACTCGAGCGTGGCGCGAGTCGGGTCGTACCGGGCCGGGTGCTGCCACCACTCGAGGAACGCTTCATGGACGACGTCTTCGGCGAGGTGACGGTCGATGATGATCGTTCCCACGAAACCGCGCAACCCGGACGCGTGCTGCCGGTAGGCGGCCGTGAACGGGTCGATAGCTGTTGGTTGGGTGCCGGGCATGCGGGGCGTACCGATCTTTCTACTGGTGATGGGTTCACCGTAGGCGTTCGGATCACGACCGGTTTCCCCCAGTCCGGGGACCGCGTCGCACGTCGTCCAGGTACTCCGCGGTCGAACTGGAGCCCGACGCCTCTTCATGCACCTGCCGTTCGCGCACTGCCCTGCACCGATCGATCTCTCAGCGAGGCGATGGCATCACGCGCCGCATGGCCACAACACTGTGTCAGGGGTGGCGGCGGATCGCGGTGAGGGTGGTGTCGTCGTCGAGGTTCGGGCCGGCAGCTTTCATGAACGCGCTGAGCGCGAGTTGCAAGTCCGGGGCGGTTCGCAGGTTGGTGGCGAGCTGCGTGAGGGTGTCGATGGTCGCGCCGGGGAGCTCGAACAGCCCATCGCTGACAATCAGGAGCAGCTCGCCCGGTGCAAGATGCAGGATCCGGGGTAGCCGGGGCATTCCGGCGGGTTGCAGGCCGATCGGGAAGTCCGCCGATGGGATCCGTTCAACGGCACCGGATGTGTGGGCGTGCGCGGTGAGGCCGTGGCCCGCGTCGACGAACTCGATCCGTCCATCCCGGAATCGCAGCCGGGCATGGAACAAGGTCGCGAACGCGGATGCGCGTTCGAAGTGGTCCCGGGTCGCGGTCTCCGCAGCGTCGACGGCTTCGCCGGGTGGTTCCTGGCGGAACACCTCGAGGCTGCCGAGGAGGTTCGCAGCGAGCACCCCTGAGGCGAGGCCTTTGCCCATGACGTCGCCCACCGTGATGGTGGCATACCCACGCTTCTCGTCCACGGCAACGTCAGACAGGTCTCCGGAGATTCCGCGTGCGGACCGTGCCGTGGTCGCGATCGTGTACTCGTCGAGAACGGCGGGAGCAGGCCGCATCGCCCGCGCGACCGCGTCAACCCAGTAGGCGCCGGACATGCCATGCTCGTCGTCGCCTGCAGCGGCCGGGGCGTGCATTCCAGTCGTCATCTCACCCACGTGGCGCTTGGTGTCATCGATTCCCCTGCTCGCCGGCATGCAACTCCCGAGATCCTGAAAGCAGCACCGAGCGAGAGGGTTCCGGGATGGTGCCCCTACGACACCATCCCGGTGGGACACCACCGCAAGCAACAGCGGCGGCACTCTGTTGACCCAGGAGCTTGCTCTAACCGGGCTGCGGAGAACATACCCCCGATCGGCGCTGCCGCGATGTCGGCATTTCCACCGACCACCGTCCGCTTGTCTGCCGGCGCAATTCATGATCCGGCTGGCGCAGGAGGACGGCGTGGGTTGCTGTTCTGATGGTCGGTGGGTCAGTCTGAGGTGCAGGAAGACGCGCTCGAGGGAAACAGGGGTCCCGAATGTTGTCACTGGTGTACGTGAGCACGATGGCCCGCCCGGTCACGGACGAGGAGCTCGCAGAGATCCTCGTGATCGCCCGGGAGAAAAACCTGCAGCTCGGGATCACCGGAATCCTGGCCCATCAGGGCAGCAACTGCCTCGGCATCATCGAAGGCGACGACGACGTCGTCCGGGAGCGGTTCGCCGGAATCCGGCAAGACCCACGCCACATCAACGTCCGCGAAGTCGCCGCCGACCAGATCAGTGAACGGGCGTTCCCCGAGTGGTCGATGGCGTTCCAACCCGCCGACCCCCTCATCCGAGACATCCCGGGTTTCCTCGACCTGTTCTCCGACCACCCGGCTGCCGTCCCCGGCGGCAGTGGCGGTTCGCGGGCGAAGGCGCTGCTGGAGTGGTTCCGGAAGCACCCACTCGCACCCCTGACCGACCAAGGCGTCGGCAACACGATCGAGCCGCGTCTGCAGATCATCAGCGCCACGATCATGGTGCTGCACGATGTCGGCGTGGAACGGGCCGACATGGACCAGATCGCCGACACCGCAGGGATCAGCGTCGACGCACTCCGACAGCACTTCCCGACTCGGCAGAGCCTGCTGACCGCCACCGTCGACCGGTGGTCCAGCACCCTGTCTCGGCCCTTGCTGCCCATCGCCGAGCAGTACGGCGCGGTCGCATACCTGCACGCGCTCATCGTCGCGTACGCGGAAGAACCCGCACTGATGCGGCTGCTCGCATCAACCCTCGCAGCAAGCTCCGACCCAGCAAACGAGGGTGCGGACTACTACCGCACCCTGTACTTGCGGTTCCGGCAGACCATCCGCACCGCCCTCGAGCACGACATCCGTACTGGTCGAGAACCGAACACGATGGAGCCCGCCCGCGCCACGGAACAGCTCCTCGCCCTCTACGACGGCCTCCGCGTGCAAGCGCTCCTCGTGCCCGGATTCGACATCATCGAAGCCTTCGACCGTGCAGCATCACGCATGCGCCGAGGCTGGTCCGAGGACTACCGCCGCACTGACCTCTTCGAGATCCCACTCGACCGCACCCGCGAACACACTGCACACCCCAACCTGTTCGGCTCCCAGTAGGTTCGCGCTCCCGTTGGAAGCGCGGGGCGGCCGCCGGATAGGTGGCAGCCGCCCCGCTCGCAACGGGAACCACCCCGCTGCTGCTCCACAGTCTGCACCCACCCCCGGCTCGTGCTTGCGGAGGTGTGCGGACAGTTCGGGTCATCCCGCACGTCCCCGGGAAAGTGCACACCGCTCAACTCCCCTCCGCGGAGAACGCGAACCGACACGACGATGAGAGATCCGCGGCGTCGATGCCGCGGAGCGCACCGTCTGCATGGACCTGAGCGGGGTCAATCTCCAGGGGTGCGGGGTACCGACCGATTCCTTGAAGCTCGGCGGTACCCCCGGTGCGTCGTGCGAACCCGAACTGCCCGGCGAACCTTCCACTATCCGACAGTCGTGGGTCTGTGACCAGTCCGCACCATCGCGGACCCATCAGAACCGGGTTACTGCGTGGGGGTGTCTTCTTCGGGGTTGAAGTGCGACTCGGTATCGGAGTAACCGGCGGCGAGCCCGTCCGGGTGGTTCGGGATGGTGCTGTCGTCACCGAGACCAGCGGGCTTCACCGTGCCATCCGAGTCGGTGGTGGGCACTTCCACGTCGGGCCCCTCGAGGGCACCGTCATCGTTCGGGACGGAGGGTGAGGTAATGCTCCTCATTGTGTCTCCTGCACTGTTCCGGTTCTGGTGGTTGTGGTGGGGTGGAGGGCTGCGAGGTCGATGAGGAACCGGGTGATGATCTCCGCGTCCGCTAGGGGAATAGCGGCGCAGAGGGCGGCGATGTGCGCGGCAAGTGGGTCGGTGTCGTCTCGATCCGGTGCAGCCAGAGTCAGCTGCACGTAGCTGGAGCGTCGATCGGTGGGGTTCGGCACTCGCGTGAGAAACCCGGACGCTTCCAACCGGTCTAGCAGGCTCGTCATCGACGGCGTGGTGATGCCGAGGTGCTCGCCGAGCTGCTTCGGCGTGCACGGCTCACCCCGCGCCGACGCAGCCCGGAGGTACCGGAGCGCCTCCCGCTCCGTGATCGACGTGTGTCCTGCGGCCGCCCGAGTGCGCTCAAGCCGCGCAGCCGCATACCGGCACCGATCAACCGCATCGAGCAACGCGGCCACGGGTACAACAGGCGTCTCCGACATGCCCCCACCGTACAAACTCGGCCGCTCCGCGGCGCTCAGGCGACGGGTTATAACAGCCATCCCGCACCTCACAAACTACCTGACCGTACCCGGGTGGTGGTCGGTACCGTTTACGGCGCTGCGCCGCGGAACCCTAGCCGCTGGCCGTCCGAGCTGCTGATCGGGTTGGAACTGTCACGCGCACCAGCGGACGTCGTAGCGCGAGGGCGCCTGCCCCCTGACCCGAACCACGGGCAGGCGCCCACACCTCACGTCCTACGCCGAGCAAACCTCACACGGTCACGGTTCTTGCGCAGTCCGGATACGTCGTCGTGGCGCGTGCTCCCTGCAGGGCGCGGGAAGCCCGGACGTCTGTCCGGGCCTCGGCTGGCACACTGGCATGCGGACGGGCCGCCGCTATGCGGCCGGCAGCTGCAGGTTGGAGGGCCTGATGGGTGAGGACGGTGTGCACGTTCCGGCAGGGGTGCTGCTACTGGAATCAGTGAACCGGCTTCGCGTCGCGGAGACGATGCTCCAGAACCGTGCACGCGCTCGGATGGGCCTGAAGGCAAATGATTTCCAGACGGTGCAGTTCCTCGCCGCGCGAGAAGCCGGCGGCTTCCCCGCGCGCGCAGCAGACCTCGCGGAGGCGCTCGGTGTCAGCAGTGCGGCGGCGACGATGACGATCGACCGGCTCGCTGCACGTGACTTCGCAGTGCGTGAACCCGACCCAGACGACCGTCGATCCCGCATCGTGCGGCTCACCCCGGACGGACAACGCAGCCTCGTCGAGGCGTACGAAGGGCTACCCGCAGCCGTGCAGGAGCTGCTCGACGCGGTGCCGGCCGCGGAAGCCCAGCGGATCGCTGAGCTCGCTGCCGCCGTGCAGCAGGTTGTCGACCGCACCGCGACACACACCAGCACCTCGGCGCAGTAACCAAATAACGCTTCTAGTTAAGGAAGTTAGACGTCAAGGGTCCGGGTTCGTACCCTGATTGCTGTCAGGACTCCCGCGCCCCGGTCGCGACGACGCTGGCGCTTCTCGCCAGCAGCACGACGGAGGTGGTGCCTGACCAGTCACCGTGGCCAGCCTTGCCACGGGGAAGGCCGCTCGGCATGACGCACACCCTCGTTCCTCCCACTGCTACACCTGCGCCCGCGCCCCGCGCGGACCTCAGCTTCACCGCCCACTACGGCGCACAGCGATCACCGCTGACCGAAGTGCAGCACGCACGCTGGACCCGGCGCCTCGCCGTCGTCGCGGTCACGACCGGGCTTGTTTCGGTGACCGTCGCGACGGTGGCCATCGTCGTCGCGAGTGCCTGGTGAGCGCCGGGGCGGCGGCGACGCCGACTGAGCCGATCGACATGGGGCCGCTCCTGCAAGAACCCACGACGGCACCGCTCATGGAAGCAGGCCCCCGGGCGGATCCGCAACAGTGGCATCGCCGCGGTCTGCTGACGCCGGCTGAGGTCCACGCGATCGTCGTCGCCCGCATCAACGACCTCCCCACCATCGTCACAACCACTCCGGCAAGAAGCGACGAGTTGATCTCCCCGACCGAGCCGACCTATGGCGACTTCCTCAGAAAGCCCCGCGCATGAGCATCCTGCTGCACCACCCGAAAACCTCTCCCGCCCTCACCGTCACCGTCTCATCCACCATGCTGCGGTGGGCTGCCGACGACGCGGGCTTCTGGGTTGCCGACAGCGGCGGCGCGTTCGCCGGCACCATCGACCAGCACGGCCAGCACTTCTTCGTCCGCAATGGCTTCGGCGAGTACCTCGGCGACTACCGCACCCTGCCAGACGCGCAGACCGCACTCGACCGCCACGTCCAGACCGCCCCAATCGAGCCGCCATGCTGACCAACCCCGGCGGGCTCACAGACGCGCACCGAACCGTGTTTTACCGACTTGTCGAACTGGATACCGCGCTCCGGCAGCAACCGCTCGGCGGTCAACCCTCGGCGGCGGCCCGCAGCGCGTCGCCCGGAAGCTGGCCGAATTCTGCCTTGTAGGACGCCGCGAACCGGCCGAGGTGCGTCAGCCCGACGGACCGGGCCACCGCTGCCACCGACTCGGCTTCGCCGGACTCGAGCTGCTCCCGCGCCAGCAGCAGCCGGATGCCCTTCAAATAGAACAGCGGCGACACCCCGTGGATGCGTTGGAACGCGCCCTGCAGTCCCCGCACGCTCATGCCCGCGGCCTGTGCGACGTCGTCGACGGTGATCCGCTCCGCGATGTGGTCCAGCAGGAACGCTTCGGCTTTCGTCAACCGGGTGCGCGCCGGTGCCTCACGGCCCTGCCCGACCGGCCAGTGCGGGACCGCGGTCAACAAGCCCGCGGCCGCGAATCGGACAAGCTCCCGCTCCCGCTCCAGCGACACCGGTCCGGTGCTGCCCAGGATCTCGGGAGCGATCGCACGCACAACCAGCCACCACGCCGCGAGCGGCGCCCCTTCCGGCACGTGATGGGGCTTGAACTCCAACGGTGCCGGGTTCCACCCGCCCCGTTCCGCGGCGACCTGCTCGACGGTTTCCCGGTCGATGCGCATCACATCCTTCTGGAACCCCGCCCACCGAAGCGACTGCCGGCCCTCCCGATACAGCACCGGCCGACCCCGCAGCAGCGCCTTCCCATCCACGGCGCCACAGCCGGATTTCAACCACGTCACGATCACGGCGTCACCAGACTCGACCTCCCCACGAACGATTCCCGTGCACCGCGTCGATTCCAACGACAACAGCTCCGTCCCCGACACGGTCTCCTCGAACACGAACGGCGCATCATCAACAGCGCCCACCTGCAACCCGTAGGTCAGATGGGTCCGCGCCACAGCATCACGCGCCGCCGCGATCTCCTTGGTCCGCACAGCCAAACGCGTGCGGTCCATCATCAATTCGTTCACATCGTCGATTGTGTCGAACACACCCTCAAAGACGCGGACACGGGAGCGAGGTTCCGGACGCCGCTTGCCTGGGCGTGATTGATCCGTCCGAATCACGGTCCCCACCGACGTTGCGTCAACGCACGCCGCGAACCACAGGTCAACGAACTCGGGTGCGGTGCGGTGCGTTTCGCGAGCTTCTTGAGAGCTGGTACGACATACCGGACGGGCCGGAAGGGCACCTCGAGTGCCTGGCGCAAGACCCGGACTGGTACTTGATCAGGCCGGTGCAGGTCCTGTGACCGCCCGTGCGGCCCTTGCCAGGGTGTACGGGTGTGGCGGCGACAGCCGCGCTGGGCCTTTGAGGCCCTCCGGCGGGGGTCCTCCGCCGGGCGGTTTCCGGGTGGGATTGGTGCCGGGGTGCTGTCCCTGAAACACCACCACGGCCGGGCACCCAGTGTTGCCGAAAGGGGCCCGTGTGCCGTTCGAGAGCATGCTCTACCGGACGACATCTGCACCCTACTGCGTACGCCGCCCGCTTCCCAGCTGCCACTGATCACACCGGCGGTCGCTCGTTCGGTGGGGTAAAGAAGTCGCGGTAACGAACAGGGCCGGCGATGAAGTAGCCGTCACCGGGCACCGACCGCACCACACCGTCGGCGATCAGTGCCCGATACGCGTTCAGGATCGTGTGAATGCTCAACCCAGACGTCACCGCAGCGACCCGGTACGGCGGCAACTGATCACCCTCCAGAAGGACACCATCGGCGATGGCGTCTCGGATGAGCTGCTCGACCCGCTGCTGCAGGAACCCTCCCACTCGACGCGGGCCCGGTAGTACTAGGCAGAACGCGCCAGGCGATGCCGGCGTCACGTCACCATCACTCATACGCCGGCCTCCCTTCGCCCCGTTGGTCGAACCGCGGGGTGGGCTGCCGGATCAGGTAGCAGCCCACCCCGCTAGCAACGGGAACCACCCAGCTGCTGCCACACAGTCTGCACGAACCGACGGCTCGTACCGTGCAACCGATGAGCCACCAATCTTCTCGACGGCGGAAGCCCGCTCCCGTTCGCCGGCCGCGCGGGAGCTTGCGCATGCACTGGTGGCAATGGGCGCTCCTCGGCACCCTTGCCGCCGTCACGGCAACGCTTCTGGTGGCCGCGCTGACGCTCAAATAGGTCTGGCATGCCGCTACCAGCGAAAGTGGGTTCCCGGGAGCGGTGGAACGTTCGGGTCATCCCGCCACCCCCGGGATAGCGCACTCCCCCACCAGCCTCAAGGCAGGAAAGGCAAGTCTCTCGAACGGGAAACGAGTGTCACGCAAGCATCACTGCCGCGGAGCGCTCCGCACAGCATAGGGCCGACCCATCGCCGGCGGAACCCTCTGTCCAGTTCCCCGGAAGAGGTTCGGGATGTCGGCCACGCACCACACGCCACCGACATCCCGCACGCGCCACGTCCTGACCCGAACAGGGGGCGCACCATCAACGATGCGACCACGCGCATGTACTGACAAGTCGGCACTACAGAGGACCCCGCTTCGGCGACGGACCGAACGGGGCATGTCTGGCCGCCACCCGAAGGCGGCCAGACATCCCGGAGCGACACCACGCAAACGCGGTTTCAGCTGCGGAGCAGATACCCGAACCTGCTCATGAACAGAGTCAAACAACTCCCGCCATGCGGATCCATCCCCAAAACAGGGGGAACGGTCGTTCTCTTGCACCGGACTCGACGCGACACTGGTCTGCGTATCTGCCCCGGCAGCCCCAACTCCAGGGCACTCGCTGGAGCCATCAAGCCGGCAATCGGGCGCGGGCGGCGTGTGCGGTCTCGGACGGTGTCTCACCGTACTGGCCCCGGTAGTAGGCGGAGAACCGGCCGAAGTGCGCAATCCCACTCGCCGCCGCAGCCGTTCCGACCGGCTGATACGGGTTCGCGAGGATCATCTGTCGTGCCCGATGCAACCGCAGCACCCGGACTACAAGGGAGGGCGGCATCCCCAGATCCCGCTGGAACGCTTCCTGCAGGCCCCGTTTGCTGTAGCCGCTCGCCGCCGCGATCTCCGGCGCTGTCAGCCGCCCCCGATACCGCGACCCGATACATTCCAACGCCCGAGCCACCGCCGGCTTCTGCGCGCCAACATCGATCCCGACCGCTGCAAGCTCGTCCGACGACGTCGACATGAACCGACCGTAGACCCACGGTCACGGATCGAGAAAGCATCCCCCGAGGACGGCCGCCGCAGCCGACACGGTTGGCTCGAGGCGGTAGAACGCGCCGACCTCGGTTTCACCGTCGACATCGGTGAGGAAAAACGCTCCGTTCTCGAGATCACCCGGCCGACGATCCGGTCCGTCAGGCTCTCGATGATGTCCCACTCCGTCTCCGACCGTCCCCGCAACCGCAACGCGTTCACACCAACACCCCATCCCTGCCCAGCCGCGCTCTCGGGAACCGGAACAGCATGATGCTCACACACCGTCAACGCCCACCCCAACGGCCCCACCGCGTGCGGACGAAACGAAACCGCCACCACACCCGGAAGCCGGCAATCATGCCAAGCACACCGCACCTCCCAGAGCACTCCCGTCACCACCGACCCACCCCCACTCCCCGTCATGTACGACATCGCACACGTCCCTGACGGACCGTAACGCGCCGCGAGCACTCGGAGCCAACCCGGCAGCACCACACCGACCTAACCGGATACGCCACCACCACCCGTCCCCACCCTCGAGCAACACCGCCCGAAAGCCGATCCGCTACCGCACAGCCCACGTCCAAGCCGAGCTCCTGCGAGAATCCGGGGTTCCCTCCATGAGACACAGCGGGGAGGCTTCTGGTGCACGCGCTCCTTATCAGGGCTCGAGGGTGTCGGTCTCCGTCGTCAGTGCAGCTGCGAGGTCGACTTCCGAAGGCAGAGCAGCCCGGACCGCGGGTGGGAGGAGGTCGTAGCTGGCGACACCGATCGGGGTCTGCTGCCCGGCGAGGGAGTACCGGACGACGGCGTCGTTCTTGTCCGCGACCAACAGCAGGCCGACCGTGTCGGCGTGCTGGGGTCGGCGGAGCTTGTCGTCGACGAGCGCGACGTAGAAGCCGAGCTGGCCGAGGAACTCCGGCTTGAACTTCCCGGTCTTGAGCTCAATCACCACGTACCGGAGCTGCTCGACGTGGAAGAACAACAGGTCGACGTAGAAGTCGTCCCCGTCGACGTCGAAGTGCACCTGCCGGCCCACGAACGCGAAGCCCTCGCCGAGCTCGCGGAGGGTGTCGATGATCCGGTCGACAAGGGCCTGCTCGAGGTGGCGTTCCTTCGCATCGCCGTCGAGGGCGAGGAAGTCCAACACGTACGGGTCCTTCGTGATCTGCTGCGCCAGATCCGAGTCCCCCGGCGGGAGGACCTCGGCGAAGTTCGTCGGCGCCGCCTGCAGCCGCGTGTGTGCGTCAGAGCGGATCTGATGCTCGAGGACGTTCCGCGACCACCCGTGCGTGGCAGCCTGGGCGGCGTACCAGTTCCGGAGCTTGTGGTCGTCGAGCCGGTCGAGGAGGACAGTGATGTGCCCCCAGGGCAGTTGTCCAACAGGCTGTTGGACAACTGCATCCGCCGGCCACTCCCCCGCGAACCGGCGCATGTAGAACAGGTTCGCCCGCGAGAAGCCCTTCATCTCCGGGAACTCCGCCCGCAGATCCGTCGCGAGCCGGCCGATGACGTTACTCCCCCACCCCTCGTCGCCTTGGCGCTGCAGGATGGTCGCGCCGATCCCCCCGTAGAGGCGAATCAGTTCCGTGTTGATGCGGCGCTGTGCCGTGAAGCGGGCATCGCGCACTTGCTGCTTCAGCTCGGCAAGAGCAGCCGTATACCCGGACACAACCGGCAACGAATCAGACATCACCACCCAGTCTGCCCGACCTACCGCAGCAAAGAACCACGAACAAAGCGTTCTACTGATCAGCTATGCCAGGGTGGAGATCACCCCAAGCGAAAGGCGACCTCATCATGGCTCAGAAAGTCACCACGCACCTCGTCGACGACCTCACCGGCGCCACCATCGAAGACGGAACCGGCAAGACCGTGCAGTTCTCGTTCGACGGTGGCAACTACGAGATCGACCTCACCGACGACAACGCCGACGCCCTCCGCGAAGCGCTCTCCGACTACGTCGCCGCCGCACGCAAGGTGACGGGGCGCAGTGGGCGTGGCAGCTCGAGCAGCAAGCCGCGCAGCAACCCCGACGAGCTCGCCAAGATCCGCGAATGGGCCACCGCGAACGGCCACGACGTCTCCTCCCGTGGCCGGATCAGCCAAGCCGTCCGCGACGCCTACGACACCGCCCACTAACACCCTCAGCGCCCGCAACGGGTGGCACTTGTCCGACACCGCAGAAGGAACTCCTCGTATGACTCGCTCTCGCCGTCAACACGTCCGCACCGTTCGGAACATCGGCACCATCGGTATCCTCGCCGGCGGCATCCTCAGCACCACCGGCGCCGTCGTGTGGGGCCTGATCTCCGCCGAGCTCACCGCGCAGAAGATCACCGTCGCCCCCGACAGCAAGCTCCTCCCCGAACGCCCCGTCCGCGGCCCCCTCACCGCCTACGCGCAAGCCGAGATCATCAACACGCACGCAACCGCGATCAGCGACGGGAAAACCTTCGCCGAACTCCCCCAAAACGACCCGAACCGGCCCGTCATCATGAACGCATCGTTCCTGCGGGCATCCCTGTTCACCTCCGTGGTCTCCTTCGGCACCGCCGCATTCGCCATCGGCCTCGGCCTCGTCACCTCCCTGTTCGGCATCGCCCTCCACCGCCTCGGGAAGTAACCCCTCAACACAACTCCCGGTCGGATCGTCATCACGTGACGATCCAGCCACATCATTTTCAATGCCGCTAAGGCGCAGTTATGTCGATGTGCTCCCTGGCGGGCAGCTCCACGCGCGATTCCATGCGTTGAGCTGCGTGACCCGGTCGGTAGCGAGCCGGTGGTCCCGGTGAAGTTGACGCTGACGGATCAGCCACCGCCCGATCGCAATCCCGTCACTATCGACAACGCGCGCAGCGGGCAGCTGTCCCGCGCGCTGCGTTGACCAGGCCTGGACACGGCGCAGCATCTGGGCGAAGTGCACGTCCTCGCGGCGCTGCCGCGCGGGGTCATCTGCCGGGAGGCGGAGCCGCCATACCATCCCGATTCGTTCGAGCTGCTCCACCCGGGCCGCCAGCAGCGCACCCGTGCGGTATTCGACGCGGCGGGAGTCCACCCACCGCCCCAGCTGCAATCCGTCCGCGGTTGTGAACCAGTGCGGCACCGCCAGGTCCCCGTGATCACGGCTGTACTGCATCAACGCTGCAACGCCGGCATCCCAAGCGGCGTCGCGGTCACGCACCTGCCAAACGAAGCCGAGATCCACCAACTCCGGCCACAACCGAACCGTGTTCACCGGATCGTTCGCCCATTGCCGACGTCGGGACTGCACCCACGTCCCTAATGGGAACCCGTCCGCGGTCGTGAAAACGTGCGGGACCAACCCATGTCCCTCTGTGCACTGGAATGCCGCGATGCCAGTGGTGCGTTCCGACAACGACCAGCGCATTCCAACTGCCTCGAGTCGTTCTCGCCGGTCCGCCGGCAATTTGCCCGCGGCCGCCAACGACCGCTGCCGATGAACCCACGCTCCTAGAGACGCTCTCGCGCCGCGGCAGAACGACCGTGGGATGTCGACGTGCCCGTACTCATCACGGAACGACACCAGCGCCGCGAACATGCTCTCCCACCGCACCGCCAGCACGTCCACGCTCACCATTGTGCCGACCCACGAACGCAAGCGACTAGAGCCACATGCTCCAGCCTGCACCCGGTCGACGCTCCCCGAGCAACAGCCCGCATCCGGAATGGCTGATCGTCGGCATGCTCATCCTCACCGTCGGCACCGTTGCCGCAGCGGTCGATCTCCTCCTGCAACACGCCGCCGCGACCTAAGCAAACGCCTTCAACCCGCAACCCCGCCCGCAATCGGCAGCACCAATCGGGCTCTGGTTGCCGGCACCATCTGGACGTTGATGGGCACCATCACCACCGCGGCCGGCGTCATCATGCTCGTCCTCACACTACGAAAACGAGGCCGATAGCGCGCTCTTATGTCAAGTCGTGGTGATCGAATGGGTGCGGCATCTCGTGGAGTTCATTAAGACGCTGACTTGCCGAGACCGTAGGTGTACTCGCCGGAGTCCCAATTGACGGTGGAGTTGAAGAAGTACCCCGACTGGGTTCCGTCCGCGTTGTCCGTGTTCGCAGCGAAACAGTCGAACGAGGTAGTGGTGTCGGTCAAGTCATCCGTGGAGCCGCTGACTGGATTGCAGGACACGGAAAGGATGGGACCATCGAGCAGACCCTTCGTCACGTTCTCCTCCGCCATGGTCTTCACCGACGCCTCGACCTCTTTCACCGTTTCGGCGCGGGAAGAGCGCTCCGCCTCGTCGGCCTCTTCCTGCGCTGCTCGTTGCGCCTCACGCTGCTCAGCACGAGTCCGGGCGGCCGCTTCCTTCTTCTGCTCCGCCTTCTCCTCCGCAGCTGCAACCTGCCGCGCGTGAACCACCGCTACCGCCGTACCGCCACCACCGACGATGACGACCACCGCGAGGATGACGAGCGCCAGCGCCAAAGGGCGACGCCGCGGCCGTGGCTTGCGCCGTCCTCGCGAAGGTTCGAGAGCATCCTCCGTGCCCGCGTCACCATCGCTTTGCGCAGCCGCGATGTCCGTCCGCCGAGGGCGGGTGAGGCCAGTCCACTGGTCACCGTCCCAGAGCATCTCGCGCTCCGGGTCTGAGGGATCCGGAAACCAACCAACAGGCAAACTCATGTGGACAGAATCTCACCTCCGACGACCTACTCGGTAGCACCAAGACAGGGGCCCGAGACACTGCGTCGGGCCTTGGCCGCGTCCCAGCCCCAGAACGTCGCGAGCAGCGCCATGATCCTGATGTCAGTCAGTCTTCGGCTGACGCGACGGATCCCACGTACGACATCGATCCGCCACGCGGAGGCGCTGGTGTGAGAGTGTCAGCCGCCAGCTCGCTCGTCCGGAACTCTTCCGCGGCGGGTTTCACGGTGTACTCGACCACCTCCACTGCATGGCTCTTGAGGGCGTCGAGCACTTCGGCCGGCGTGACATAGAAGAACTCGCGTCGGAGGTTCACCTTGTTCACCCGCTGGTTCGCAAACGTCTGGTGCAGCATCGTCTCCACTCCGACAGCGTCGTCAGCGAAGAACAACGCGTGCACGTCGAAACGGAACGGGACTGACGCGTCGCCGAGTTCGATGACCCGATCCATTGGCTTCAAGCGCCTGGTCATGCCGATCTTCACCATGCGCTCCCCGAACGCTCCGACGTTGGAGATCACGTACACGTAGCCCGCTCGCACATTGGCTGCTCGATAGTCGACATCGGTGATGGCGCGGTCGACGTCCGCGAGCCGCGCCTGGACGCGAGCGGCACCTTCCGCGTCGCCGTTTGCCTGCAAGGCAGCGAGGGTGGATAGGTAGTGCTGGCGTTCCTTCTCGAGTCGATCGTGCTCGGCTTGCAGTTCAGCGGCGGCGCGCTGCTGCTCGCGGAGTTCTGCTCGGCGTTCTCGCTCGCGTTCCTTTTCCGCCTGCACCGTCTGTAGGTGCTCGTTGGCGAGGGCGATCTCCTCAAGCCGCATCTGGTGGTAGCTCGGTTCGATGCGAAGGTCGATCATGGTGCCGCTTTTCGCGATCTGCTCCGCGGCCTTGCTGAGCCGCGTCTGCGCGACGTGCAAGTTACCAGCTCGAGTGGCCTTGATGGCGTTCTCCGCTTCCGCGTTGTAGGCACGCAGCAGTACCTTCGCCATGTCCGTCATGAACTTCCGGCCCTGTGCTTCGGAGTTGTTGAACGTAAATCGTGGCGCCGTGGTCACCGCGCGCTTGTCCCGAACCGCGTTCTTGATGCGATAGCGCAGCGCTTCCAACTTCGAAGCAAGCTCCGTTGAGGACGCGGCTGGGTTCTCGAAGTCGAAGAGCCCGACCGCCTGTAGTTCAACCGCGGCAGTCAAGTCGACCAGTTCTGCTCTTCGGGCGCTGATGCCCGCGTTGATCTCGTCGCGCGTCGCACGTGCCTCCAGGGCTTACTGTTCAGCGGTACGAACGCGGTCCTCGGCGGTCCGAACCGCTTGCTCTCCCTTGAGCCGCTCGGCGGCCTGCTCGGCGGCGAACTGTTCACGTGCGTTGGCCTGTTCCTTCGCCCAGAGCTCGCGCGCTTCCGATTGCTCAGCCTCGAACTCCGCTCGAAGGGTGGTGAGCTGCTGATCTTGCTCGGCTCGATAGGCATCGACATCATCGAACGCGCGCATCTGGTACCGGGCGACAACCGCTTCACCCGCTTCGATGCGGGCCTCGGCGGCACGCAAACGCTCTCGTGCCTCCCGCTTCGACAACTTCTCGACAGGCTTGTCCTGCGCCGCAGGGACGGCCGCACGCGGCGACTGCTCCGCCGCTCGGGCAGCGCGACGCGTTTGGGTAGCGGCCGCCCCTCGGACTTCCGAAGGCTGGCCGGCGCGATCAGCTGGCGCCGACTTCTTGAGCTGCACATGCTCGGTCCACCCCTGGCCGTCCCAGTAGCGGACGAAACGCGGGTCCTTATCGTCGTACCAACCGGCAGGTGCTGCTGACATTGCTTCAGCTTACGGACCTGAGGCCGCTTTGACACCCCTCGTCCGGGTGCACGTCCCGACGCTGACAGTCGAGTGCACTCAAAAAGACAGCCGGTGCCGACCTCCCGTGTCGGAGCGGCCTATTTGTGACCACCACCAAGATGCGATCACAAAAATCCACTAAAGGGCGTCAATCCACTCATTCATACCCGTATGGATTACGTCTCCAACATATACAGTACCTAGAGCGGAGGAGTATTGAGCAGCCAGCAAACTGCGATTATCATCATTCAGGTACTGCTGAAAATCCCCTCCTAGGAAGATGGGCCGCGCGTCCCATCCCCTCCCGGCTTCGTGTGCAAGATGTGCCGCACGATTTACCACGTCGCCCATATAGACGACATCATTGATCCCGCTCCCACTGTAGCCTGCCTTGATCATTAGCACGCGGCCGTAGTCCACCCCGATCCCAACGCGAAGCTGATCCATCTCCTTCTTTGCAAGGTGATGATTGAGTAGCTTCACCAACGTATTCGCCGTATATGCCACACGAAACACATCGTCTATGTGCGATCGAAAAGTCGTTTTGTAGGACGCCCAGACGCAATCTCCCACAATGTTCACTTCACGGACGTATAGATCAGAGTTCAAGACGGCGACCATTTCGGAAATAAACGCTCTGTAGATTTTTGCCAAAGCTGGACGCTTGTTGCGGCTAGTCAACCCCGACGAATCTCGGATATCAATGAAGATTGCCGAGCACATTCCGTAAAATCCGTTTGTGAAAGAAAGTCTGTCGCGGTCCGGCAGGCCGTCCACCTCCTCGAAACTGCCGGAAGGCTGGGAGAGTATCGACTCAATCCGACCAGAACTTGCTATATAACTGTAAGCCTTGTGGTTACCGTCCACAAACACCCCTCAAATAGTACCGACACCAACCATAATGACGACAATTGCTAGACACGCGCTCGCCGCCAGAGCTGACCGGATAGCGCATGTAGCAAATTTCATCTTGACTGTGGCAATACGTGCGTTTGCGTGGACCTGATGTGCAATCTCCCGCACTAGCTCGCGTTGATCTGCAGTGAGCATCCCCAGTGCCTCAGCGTACCTTCGGCGATCACCGTCAAAGTTCTTCGAAATACTGCCGAAAAAAATCCGACTGATCATCGTCGGATCCGAATCACGGTCCGTCGCTCGTGGCGTGAGAGTCCAACCGCATAGCCCGGCAGTCAGAACGAGCAGAGAGCTCGCAAGCACTACGATCACATCGAACGCCACGGATCTGGGCGCAGACTCTTTGACGAGGTTGAATAAGATTGTTCCCAGAGCGCCCGTAAACGCAAGAGTCACACCAGCCTTTGCGTCAGCGTGGCGAATCCAGTCGTTCGTGAGCAAGAGCGTCTTCCACGCATGCTCCGGATTAGGCAAAATCGCCGCTTGTTCAAGGTCTTGGCGCTCCATTCGCCCCAGTACTTGACCTCGCTTCCTGCGGTACCTCTTCACAATGTCACCGGAGACCCTGGCGACGATCCCGAAGGTTTTTTCGCTTTTGACTCGCCGTCAACTGAAGCGCGTTCGAAAATAAAGCTTTCTGCAGGGCAGATCGCGCATTTTGTGCATCTTCGCGTTTTGTCTCCCCTCCAAGGATGGCTGCGACGTACTCCTCACCATGGATTGCACACCAACTGGATCTGAGCAGCCGCCCTTGGCGCTCCGCGTTCGCTTCAGGTATTTTCTCAACTGTGACATCATCCCAGAGCGTCGAATGCGGCCCGTCGCCGCACGGACAAGTCAGGGATAGAAAGTCGTTTTTCTCGATGCGATCCCAGACGGAACCAGTCACGATCAGTTCGTGCCGATCTGCTTGCTGCGCTGCCTTAGTCGCGAAATTCACGGGAGTTCCCGCCCAAACGGGCTCCTGTTCTGACAGATTCCGTGGGGTGCCGACACGCTTCACAAGCGCTCGGCCAGACGCAACGCCCACTTTGAAACCAGTCGGGTGCTCCTCAGCATGAGCAGTCCACTTCGCTTCGAGGCGCGGAATCAAATGGCGTTCGCTGAAGGTCTTCACCGTTACTCCTGCGCAAATGGCTCGCTCATATCGTCGCTCACCCCAAAAGAGCGCAAACGCGCCGTCTCCCTGGATTGCAATGAAGTCCGCGCCGAACCGATTGTAGGTCGATACAACGCCGCCCGTCGCTGCCTGGTAGATGCTTGCAGTAGACGCCGCGTGCTTGCCCGTGCCTAAGTGGGTCGAGTTCCGAAGGTCAGCAACGACCGCCACGAGGTCAGGAACTTTGACCCACCTCCGCGCCTCGATGGGCAAATTAGAGACGTCGAATCCCTCGGTCCATTCCTCGACAATCGGCTTGGAGGCGAACTCATCCTTCGCGGTGAGGTCGAGCTCGCTGAGAAGCGCGTCGAGATCCACGTTGATCTGTTCCGGCATGGCATCTCCCTTCGTTGCTCACTCTAGAAGCCGGAGCCGACACCGGCGGCCCGCGTCGA
Source organism: Curtobacterium sp. MCJR17_020 (assembly GCF_003234365.2). Taxonomy (NCBI): domain Bacteria; kingdom Bacillati; phylum Actinomycetota; class Actinomycetes; order Micrococcales; family Microbacteriaceae; genus Curtobacterium; species Curtobacterium sp. MCJR17_020. The sequence goes on from NZ_CP126261.1 coordinate 144,006, forward strand.
CAGACCCTTCGTTAGGCGGACTCGCAACCGAGTTGAGTCAGTGTCGCTGTGGGGTATACCCCAGAGCAACACTGCTCACTGCGCTTATTTCGCGTGGTTCTAGGGTGTCTTTTCGTGGTTCTGCGACAGAAGTGTGCGAGGGTCTAGGGGTGGTGCAACACAAGACGCAGACCGTCGCCTACGTCCGGGTGAGCTCGATCGACCAGAACCTCGACCGGCAACTCGAGACGATCGGCGACGTCGACCGAATCTTCGAAGAAAAAATCTCCGGCGGATCCCGCACCGACCGAACCGCACTGCTCGACTGCATCGGCTATGTCCGGGACGGCGACACCGTCCGCGTCGCCTCGATGGACCGCCTTGCACGGTCCCTCGGTGACCTGCGGGACATCGTCGACGAGATCACCGCCAAGGGCGCATCGGTCGAGTTCGTGAAGGAGCAGCAGACCTACAGCCGCGACACCGACGACGCGATCGGCCGGCTCATGCTGAACCTCCTCGGCGCGTTCGCCGAGTTCGAACGCACCCTCATCCGCGAACGCCAACGCGAAGGCATCCGCATCGCCAAGGCCGCCGGCAAGTACAAGGGCCGAGGCCGCAAGCTCACCGACGAACAGATCACCGAAGCCCGCCGGCTCATCAGCACCGGCGTCCCGAAGACCACTGTCGCCCGCGGGCTCGGCATCGACCGCGCCACCCTTTACCGAATGCTCGCGACACCCCTCTCCCCCACCGCTCCAGACGCACCCATCGGCAACGTCCCCAGCCTGTAGTGTTTAGCGCCCCTTCACCGGGCATTTTCGCGGGACAGGCAAACGGCAATACCCCTGGTCAGGATGCAGTAGGCACCGGGGCCTTCCAAAGCGACAGTTGTCGTGTAGCGGTGGACGACCGGCTGCTGGGACAGCGCCGACCCACGTCGAAGTCCGTTCAACCCGCTTCTCCCACCCTGATAGGAGGTTTCGCTGGCTGGTGGTAGTCGAGTCCTTGCGGAGGCACCTCAGAGCCCCCTGTTGCACGGCCCGGCCGAGAGCCCGATATCGGGGACAGGCATCGTCCTGGTCCTCACCCGTCGGATCGCTGGAGCGCTACGAAGAACGCGTGGATGTCGGCGGCAAGAAGTTCGGGTTCTTCGTGTGCGGCGAAGTGGCCGCCACGAGGCATCTCCGTGAACCGCTGCAGGGCGTAGGTCCGCTCAACCCATTGCCTCGGTGGCCGTGAGAGGTCCGCGGGGAACACGGCCACTGCCGTCGGAACGTCGACCCGCCGGACCGGCACGCTCAGGCCCTGCCCGTGTTCGAAGTACGGTCGGAACGAAGTCGAGATGGTGTTCGTGAACCAGTACAGCGACGCCTGCGTGAGGATGAACTCATCACTGAAGCGACTGCTGAGTTGGCCTTCGCTGTCACTCCACGCGCGGTACTTCTCGACAATCCACGCGAGCAGTCCCACCGGAGAGTCCGCCAAAGCCGGGGCGAGGCTCATCGGCCGGGTCTGCTGCTGGTGTTGGTAGCCGCCCTCAGCTGCCGTCCACCGTGCAATGGCGGCCAAGTGCGACCGCTCGGCATCATCGAGCGATTCGGAGTCGTAGTCGGCGGGCCCGGATACGGCGAGGAGATGAATGCCGACGACGGACTCCGGGTGCGCCTCCCCAAGCCGAGACGTCACACCGGCACCGAGGTCACCCCCATGCGCGCCGTAGCGTTCGAACCCGAGCTCGTCACGCATGAGCCGATGCCAGAGCTCATGCGTCGGGAGGTCGGCGGGGAATGTGGGACGCGCCGGCGTGAACGTGAAACCCGGAAGGGAGGGAACGATCACGGTGAACGCCGGCCGTGTGGGGTAGCCGAAGGTAGCAGGATCCGAGAGCCGCCGTGCAAGGTCGACGAGTTCGAGGAACGTGCTCGGCCATCCGTGCGTGAGCACGAGTGGCGGTAGCTCGGCGTCGCCAGGACTCGTCGCGACGGCGTCGAATCGGAGGTAGTAGACGGCTGTTCCCCCGATGTCGGTGATGAACGACGGCAACGCGTTGATCATGGCCTCCTGCGCCCGCCAGTCGAACGCCGAGGCCCAGTGGGCGGCGAGACGCCGCAGCTCGGAGGGATCAGTGCCCGCATCCCACCCCGAGGCTCCGATCGGTGTAGCCCAGCGCGTGGTGTCCACCCGACGGCGAAGGTCCCCGACCTCTTCCTCGGGCACTCGGAAGGCGAACGGTACAGATGTCATGGGAGTTCCGTCTCGGAGATTGTTGAGCGTGAGCGTGCGCGAGGGCGGATCGCGCGGGCGGGGACCATCGCGATGATGAGGAGCGGGACGCCGACAGTGGGCAGCGCGTCGGTCAGTCCGGTGAGTTTGGCAGCGAGCCCGATTCCCGGAGGACCAACGAGATACCCCGCGTACGCGAGGGACGTCACGACGCTGATGCCGGACGCTGCCGCAGGTCCCTCGCGTCCAACAGCCCCGACGCACAGCGGTATCCCGATCGGGATGCCAAGGCCCCAGAGCACCACCCCAATCGGCGGCCCTACAGGAACCGGCAGCAGAGCGAACGTCACGATGCCGACCGCGCTCGTCCCAGCTGCGGCGCGCAGCAAGTTTGAACCAGCGAATCGGTCGGATAGCGACCCGGCGAACCAACGTCCTGTCGTCGTCGACACCAGGAACAGTACGTACAGAAGCGTGGCAACCGCGACCGCGAGGCCACGATCGCGCAAGGCGGCGATAGCGATCCAGTTGCTGCCCGCACCCTCCATCACGGCGAAGGTGAACGCGACCACCCCAACCACGAACGTCTTCGGAGCACGGAATCCTCGTACCGCGGCTCCGACGCCATCCTTCCGTCCCGAACCGCCGCTGGCGCCAGTGTCGCCACGGGGGCTCACAATCACCCCGACTCCACCGATGCTGTTCCCTGCGACCCATCGCATCGCCAGCACCACGGCGCAAGCAACTCCTGCAAGGTGGACGGACACCGGCACTCGGTATGCGATCGCGAGCCAGCCGAACACGCCTCCAATGATTGCCCCCACTCCGAACGCGGCATACGCACGCGCCAGCAACGATCGACCGGTTCGGGCCTCCAGGTCGGCGACGGTGACGGCCACCGCAACGTCCCACAGCCCGGTGATCATCCCTAAGCAGGACAACCCCAAGGCGAGAAGTACCCACGAGCTCACGGTGAAGGCGACGGCAACACAGCCCAGAGACGCAGCAACAACGAAGGCTCCACCGCGAAGGACACGCGCTGTGCCCCACCGCCCGATCAGCGGACCCGCGAATGGCAGCACGACGACACCCGCGAGGGCGACAAGCACGAGCAACAAGGCGAACGACGACGGTTCGATGCGAAGCCGCCGCGCAAGTTCCGGCGATCGCGCCGTCCAACTGGACACCGAAACACTAAGGACCGCGAAGCTCATATAGGCGGCCCACACAGCACGCCCCACCACGGCGCCGCCTCCCGCCGATTGCGGCCGACCAAAACGGAAGCCTCCGAGCGAGGAATTCGCCCTCATGTCCGTCCCGACCACTGCGGCACAACGGGGTCAAGGACAGAGCGGATGACCGACTCATCGACCGGAGTGGTGGACAGCAGCGACTGGAGGATCATGCCCTCCAACAGCGCGTCCAGGCGCGCAGCGTCCAAGCTGCCGACGTGCGCCGCAAGCGTGGCACGGCTCTGGAGCGTCCACGCCTCCACGAGAGGACGAAGACCGGGCCGGTGCAACGCGGCGAGATGCAGCTCGAAGCCAAGAGCAGCGGAACGTGAACGTGCAGCCCCCCCGACGACAAGCCGCACGAGGACGTTCATCAACTCGTTTCGGGAGCCAACACCCGTGAAGAGGTCCGCATAGA